>JAZBOS010000150.1 GCA_036351255.1 Bacteroides sp. | reverse complement strand
GTCCACATCGCACTGGTAAAACTCCCTGTACCTGCCCCGCTGTGGCCTGTCGGCCCTCCAAACGGGCTGGATCTGGTAACGCTTGAAAGGAAAGGTTATTTCATTCCGGTGCTGGACGATATATCTTGCAAAAGGAACGGTAAGGTCATAACGCAATCCCTTCTCGGTGATATGCTGGGTAACTTTATGCAATGCCCCTTCCCGAATGGCAGAGGGCTGCAGGCCTGATAAATAATCCCCGGAGTTAAGAACCTTGAACAATAAACGGTCCCCCTCTTCCCCGTATTTGCCCAACAGCGTGGAAAGGTATTCCATGGCCGGGGTTTCGATGGGAGAGTAGCCAAAACGCTGGAAGGTGCTCCTTATAGAATCAAATATATAATTTCGCCTCACCATTTCCAGCGGCGAGAAGTCTCTTGTTCCTTTAGGGATTGAGGGCTTTTGCATGGTTTGTGGCATTCGTTGGTCCTGCAAATTTAACTAAAATTAGACTGATCGGCCGGATAAAAACCGCATTAAAAAAAATGGTCCGGGCTATTGTCTGCAGACATTTTCCACTTATCTTTGCCACCTTGCCAATGTGCCGGAATATATGAAGATCTTGCAGTTAGCCAATAAGCTCCCATACCCAGCAAAGGATGGTGGATCCATTGCCACATTAAGCATGGCCAGGACTTTTGCGGCACTGGGCCACGAAGCCACTGTTATGGCCATGAATACCTCCAAGCACTTTTTCCCACTGGAAGACCTGCCGGGGGAATTGACCTCCAGGATCAACTTCCATGCCGTTGACATTGATACCACCATAATCCCTGCCAAAGCCCTTCGCAACTTCCTGTTTTCAGATCAACCTTATAACGCAACCCGCTTCTTCACAGAGGAGTTTGAGCGCAAACTGGCCGGATTGCTGCAAGATGATGTTTACGATGTAATCCAGCTTGAGGGACTTTACCTCGCCCCCTATGTGCCGGTTATCAGGGCCAATTCCAGGGCACTGGTCTCAATGCGTGCCCATAATGTGGAACATGAGATATGGCAGCGGACTGCCAGGCAGTGCAGGGGGATAAAAAAGTATTACATACGCAACCTGGCCCGCAGGATCAAACGCATGGAAGTGTCATATCTCAACGCCTATGACGTGCTGGTGCCTATCACACCAAGAGATGCAAAGATCTTTTCTCAACTGGGATGCAAAATACCTGTTCATGTCACCCCAACCGGCATAAGTTCAGACATGCTTGTTGCCGACCGGAGCAGGATTGAGTTCCCCTCCCTGTTCCATATAGGGGCACTTGACTGGACACCCAACCAGGAAGGCCTGTCCTGGTTCCTCGATAAGGTCTGGCCCGGGCTTCACAAAAATAATCCCGGTCTTAAGTTTTATATTGCAGGAAGAAATGCCCCTGAAAAATTCAGGATGATCAATAAGGAAAACGTTGTTTTTCTTGGTGAAGTTGATGATGCTTACGAGTTCATGAACAGTAAAGCCATCATGGTAGTCCCTCTCCTTTCAGGTAGCGGCATGCGCATCAAGATCATCGAAGGCATGGCCCTGGGCAAAACCATAGTTTCAACCACCCTCGGGGCTGAAGGCATTCAATGCGAGCACGGGAAAAACATTGTCATAGCCGATACACCGGAAAATATAGGTGAAGAAATACAAAGCCTCTTGAATAATTTTGATAAATTTGACTCCATCGGCAAGCAGGCCATGGAATTCGTCAGCCAAACCTTCGACAATAAGAATATAACCGCTGACCTGCTTGCATTTTACAAGAAGCACCTGACATGATAATTGCAGTCATATTCTGGATATCGGTATTGTTGATTTTTCACACCTACCTGTTTTATCCACTATTACTGCAAATCCTTTCGACAGGAAAGAAAGAAAACCAGATAGTCTATACAGACGATGAGCTTCCAGGGGTTTCCATCATCATCTCTGCATTCAATGAGGAGGCTGTGATAGGGGAAAAAATCGAAACCGTACTTCGCAGTGATTATCCGGCTGACAAGTTTGAGCTAATTATCGGTTCTGATGCTTCTACCGATAAGACAGCCCAGATAGTTAACGCCTGCGCATTAAAACATGAACCGGTCAGGTTTTTCGATTATCAAGAAAGAAAAGGCAAAGGAAACGTTGTCAATGCCCTGGTTGGCAATGCCCGCTTTCAAATACTGGTGCTTACAGATGCTAATGTAATGTTCGATACCCATACCCTGAAGTACCTGGTCCGGCATTTTAAAAATGAAAAAATTGGTCTGGTTGACAGTAACATGATAAATAAAGGCCTGAAGAAAGAAGGAATTTCTTACCAGGAAAAAGCATACATCTCCAGGGAAGTTAAGATTAAAAATATGGAAGGCCGGCTATGGGGTGCCATGATGGGGCCTTTCGGAGGCTGCTATGCCAT
>JAZBOS010000149.1 GCA_036351255.1 Bacteroides sp. | reverse complement strand
TTCTTGCTGTTAGCCGTGCTGTTTGTCTTTACCGGCTGTATGACAAACTATCCCTTCACCAGCGACCCATACAGGATCAAGGAATTCCCGACTCCGCGCCACAACCGTGAGGTCAAAATTTATTTCCCGGGCGAGAAGCTTCCCGACAAGCCCTACATTCAGACCCATACCTTTGAAGCGAGGCATTATCCCGGCGCACCCATCACCGTGCAGGTCAGGCAGATCAGGGAACAGGCAAGGGCCGCAGGGGTGGATGCAGTGATCATTATGTCGCACCGCGATCAGGCTGAATTGACCCGTTACGGCCACCTGATGATGGTGAACACCCTGACCGCCCTGGGCATCAAGTTTAAGGAAAACGTGGACTACCTCCACATGTATCGTTCCATTGACCAGCTGTATGCTTTCAATGCCGAAAAGGACACCTTTGAACTGGTGGCCAATCTTTATCCTGACTTTGACGGGCAGGTCAAGACGGTTGAAGTATTGGATGATGCGGAAATGGGGAAATTTTACTTTGAGAACTACATCCGGCGTTATTCCCTTGATTTTCTGCTGGGCGATAAATCTCCAAACTGGCGTTACAAAACCAAGTTGAGCGGACTGGTAACCCGCCGCGAATACATTAAGGACGGGCTAAAACACATTAAACTCGACCTTCATTATGAGCCGGATACCCGCAAGCTGACCCGGATCGATGCCAGCATTTTCAACCCGGGCGAAGTGTGGCACAATTACGAGATTCTGCTGGAATTCGGGCCCAATAAGATGATATCGGAAAAGAAGATCCTTTCGAACGGGAACCTGGAGCTGATCGAGCGCTTCTACTATGATGAGAAGGACCGGCTGTTAACAAGCACCTACCATAAGATCGTGGATGGGCAAGAGCAGCCGTTTCTGCAAACGCATTACTACTATTACGATGATGAAGACGTTTACGAGCAGTTCTAGGCTAAGCGGCCCTAAAACGGCTCTTTTACGTCGACCCACTTAAACACCTTATCCCCCCGCCTGACCAGTTCAGGAACAAGGATGGAACATACTTCGCCTTTTTGGGTGGCTTTAACCTTTTGGAGGTCAACCCTGATTTCTCCGACTTCAAATTCAAGAGCCCCTGTGGTAGGTCCGGTAATGAGCAAGGGGTCATGAAGTTGCATTTGGTGGGTTTCCATTTTGACCTCAGCCACCCCGATCTTTGCAAAATAGTTGGTCACCAGGCCCAGGTATTGCTTGCGACGGGTAGCCTGCGAGCCGTAACGTTCGGTCCATTCGCCCATTTTACGGCCCAGGTAGTAGCCATCCCAAAAGCCCCTGTTGTAAACCCCCTTGAGGCGCTGCAGCCAGTGTTCGACTTTCTCCGGGGTAAAGATGCCTTCCTGGACGGCCGTGGCGGCTTCGCGATAGCACTGGGTGACCGTTTTCACATACTCGGGACCGCGGCCCCGCCCTTCGATTTTAAAGACCGTCACCCCTGCCTGCACGATCTTATCTAGAAAGCCAATGGTGCACAGATCCTTGGGCGACATGATATATTCGTTGTCGACCTCATATTGATAGCCGTCTTCCTTATCCGTAACGAGATAAGTCCTGCGGCAGGGTTGCAGACAAGCCCCGCGGTTGGCAGAGGAGTTGAGGGTGTCGAGGCTGAGGTAGCACTTGCCGCTGACGGCCATACACAAGGCGCCGTGCACAAAGATCTCGATGCGGACCAGGTTTCCTGAAGGGCCGGTGACCTGCTCACGTTCAATTCCCTGTACGATCTCGTAAACCTGCTGCAAACTCAGTTCGCGGGCGGTGACCACCACATCGGCAAAATTGGCATAAAAGCGAACCGCTTCGAGGTTGGTGACATTGGTTTGGGTTGACAGGTGCACCTCGACGCCCCGGCTGCGGGCATAATTGATGACACTCAGGTCGGAAGCAATGATGGCGGTGATGCCTGCCTCTTTGGCCACATCAACCGTATGACGCATTTCAGGCAGCTCAGCATCGTAAATAATAGTATTGAGGGTCAGGTAGGTCTTCACCTTGTGCTCGCGGCAGATGGCCGCTATTTGCCTCAGGTCGTCAAGCGAAAAGTTCTGGGCAGAGCGCGAGCGCATATTCAGCTTGCCCACCCCGAAATAGACCGAGTTGGCACCTCCCTGGATAGCGGCGGTCAGCGAGTCGTAAGAGCCCACAGGGGACATCACTTCAAGATCTTTTTGAAGAGGTTTCATATTGAGGACAGAGAGGTGCTGAAAGGGTTAATTTTAAAAAATGGTTTAAGAATAACAATTTACGATTGTTGATTTTTGGTTTAATAAATCCATGATAATCCGCAAAACCCGCTTCATCCGTGTTCAGAACCTATGCTTTCGGGATGTTTTTCAGCACCTCCAGTGTGAGGTCCCAGAATTTCTGGACGGTATCAATCTCGATGCCTTCATCGGGGCTGTGAGCGCCCTTGATGGTCGGGCCGTATGAGATCATATCGATCCCGGGATACTTCTCGCCGATCAGTCCGCACTCCAGTCCGGCATGAATGGCCAGTACTTTTGGTTTTTCCTTAAAAAGGCTGGTATAAGCCATTTCTGTGATGCCCAAGATGGGCGAGTTGACGTTGGGTTTCCATCCAGGGTATCCATCGCCGTGCTTCACCTTTGCACCAGCCAGGGTAAAGACGCTGGCCACCATGTCGGCCAGATCGCGTTTGCCTGATTCGAGGGAGCTGCGCTGGCTGGTGGAGATGATGATCTCACTGGGGGTCATTTTTACGGAAGCCAGGTTGGTTGAGGTTTCCACGAGGTTGGGAATGTCGGGCGACATTGCCATTACGCCATGGGGGCAGGCATACAGGGCATTGAACAGGTTTTGCTGGGTATTGAGGTCTATGAGCCCATCCGGCATGCCGGTTTCGGCACAAGCAATGGCCAGGCCGGGTTCGTTGGTTTTTAACTCATCACGGATGTCGGCAGACAGTTTTTCAAACAGTTCACGCAAATCAGCCTTGTACTTCTGGGGCATGGTAAAGGTGGCAAATGCTTCGCGGGCGATGGCGTTACGAAGGTTGCCGCCCTGAATTTCAGACAGGCGGATGTCGAACATCTTCTGGAAGTTCCACAGGAGGCGGTTCAGAATCTTGTTGGCATTGCCTCTGCCTTTGTTAATATCATCGCCCGAGTGCCCGCCTTTAAGGCCGGTCACGCTGATCTTATAAGCCAGGTGATTGCTCTCGGGAGTGGTCTTGGTACAGGGGAATGTCACCAGAGTGTCGATGCCACCAGCGCAACCGATAAAGAGTTCTCCATCATCTTCTGAGTCGAGATTAAGGAGGATGCGACTTTTGATGAACCCTTTCTCAAGGGCAAAAGCGCCCGTCAACCCGGTTTCCTCATCCACGGTGAAGAGGCATTCCAGGGGGCCGTGTTCGATTTGGTCTGCTTCAAGAATGGCCAATTGCACTGCAATGCCAATGCCGTCGTCGGCACCCAGGGTAGTCCCGGTACCCCTCACCCAATTGCCATCCAGGCGAGGCACGATGGGGTCGTGGTCAAAATCGTGTTTGGTGTCGGCATTTTTTTCGCAAACCATATCCACATGGCTTTGCAATACAACCGACTGGCGATTTTCATACCCCCTGGAAGCGGGTTTGCTAATCAGCAGGTTACCCACTTTGTCCTGTTGCCATTCAAGCTTATTCTTTTCTGCAAAAGCAATCAGAAACTTCAGGATTTTCTCTTCTTTCTTGGAAGGCCTTGGAACCTGGCAAATATCTTCAAAATGCTCCCATACCCTGGAAGGCTTAAGATGTCCTAATATTCTTTCCATATTCTTTTTTATTTATTGAAATGCGAAATAAAGGTTTTTCAGCCAAATGGCAAACAAAATTGGCCCGGAAAGCGGGCTGCTTTAAAAATGAAACGACAATTTACAAAAGAATTCGGAGTCATCAGCAACACAATCCGCGAATAGTGATTATTTTTGAACGTATTAACCAAAAAACTTTACAATGTCAGGAATATTCATTGCCCTGGGCCTTCTGGTGCTTTTCACCATGATCGCCTACAACCGTTTTGTCAGGCTTCGTAACCAGGCTGACCAGGCTTTCAGCACCATTGACGTCATGGCCAAGAAACGCTACGACTTGATTCCCAACCTTGTGGCTGCTGTGGAGAAATACATGCAGCATGAGCGGGGAACCCTTATTGAGATTACGGAGATGCGCGCCAGGGCCATGGAAGGGAAGCTGAGCCCTAATGAGCGGGTTGACCTGGAGAACCAAATCACGCGCAGCCTGGGCAATATCCGCGTGGCTGTTGAGAATTATCCTGAGCTGAAGGCGAGTGAAAACTTCCAGCAGCTTCAGGGGTCACTCAACGAGGTGGAGGAGCAGTTGAGTGCGGCTCGCAGGGCTTACAACGCGGCTGTTACTGAATACAACAATGCAGTACAATTGTTCCCTTCCAACGTGTTTGCGCCGATTTTTAACTTCAAGTCGCGCAAATGGCTGGAAACCCCCGAGCAAGAGCGGGAGAACGTGAATGTAAAGGAACTTTTCAACAGCTAATGTTTAAAGAGCTGAAACGCCCGATTGAATGAGAACCCTTGAGGAATTTGAAAGCTATTACAACCATACCCTGTTTCGGGAAATGGAGTTGCTGGACGCCCGCCGGAAAAAGATGCAAAATCGCTTAGGATCAATCATTGGCGTAACGGTGCTGGGCATTGCTGCCAGCATCACGGTGGCTTTATTCCTTATCAATCCTGAACGCGACCTGCATTTTATTCTTATCCTGGTGGCACCCATTGTCATATTACTGGCAGGAGTAGTGACCTGGTCGGCCTGGGGTCGCGATAAAGCTTTTGTTGCTGACTTTAAGCGGGAAGTGATCGAAAAGATCATACACTTCATCAGCCCGGACCTGAGCTATCAGCCAAAAAATTTTATCGGAGTCGATTCCTTTGAGCGCTCGCGTCTTTTCCTGACCAAAATTGATCGCTACAATGGTGATGATTATGTGTTTGGGAAAATAGACAAGACCCAGTTCTGGTTTTCGGAAGTGAAGGCTGAATATCGAACCACAAACTCGAAGGGTCAGACGCAATGGCAGATTTTGTTTAAAGGGCTGTTTTTTGTGGCCGATTTCAATAAGCACTTTGAAGGTACCACGGTTGTTTTGCCCAACCGCTTAGGGAATAGTGGCATTGCCAGGATATTACAGAAAGCAAACCTGGCCAGGAGTGAAAAGCTTCTGCAATTGGAAGACCCGGAATTCAACAAATACTTTGTGGCCTATGGGGACGATCAGGTAGTCAGCCGCTATGTGTTATCCACCAGCCTGATGCAGCGGCTGAAAGACTTTCGCAAGAAAAGCGATAAGCCCGTTTATGTGAGTTTTGTAAATTCCTTTCTATACCTGGCCATTGGTTACACCAAAAATCTGTTTGAACCGAGTTTTTTTCGCTCGCTCACCAAATTTGAGACCGTGCGACCTTATTTTGAGGAGATCAGCCTGGCAACAGGTATCGTGGAAGACCTGAACCTGAACAGGCGTATCTGGACCAAGCAATAAGTCCCTGGCTAGTATTTTATCGGGTCAAAACCCTGTCCGTATACGCCCATCACGCTGCCCATCGTGATAAAGGCCTTGGGGTCGATTTCCTTGATTACCCGGAAGAGGTTAGTGGATTCATAGCGTTTTACTACTACCATCAGCACCGGGGCATCCTCCTTGGTATACCAGCCCTTGCCTTGGAGCAGGGTAACCCCACGGCCTATCTCATTGGCAATGGTCTCGGCAATTTGTTCGTGCTGCTTTGAAAAGATAAAAAGCTGCACGCTGCGTTTGTGTCCCATCAGGAGCATATCAATGCTGTAAGAGGCCACAGCCATCGTAACATAACCATATACCATAATCTCGATGGATTGGAAAATAAGGTATGAAGCGGAAATAATGACCACGTCCATAAAAAGGATAAGCCTTCCGTGGCTGATATTGCGATACTTGTTTATGATCATGGCAATGATATCTGTTCCGCCGGTGCTTCCTCCCTGGGTAAATACCAGCCCTACGGAGGCTCCACCGAGAATACCGCCAATAATGGCCGACATGAAGCGGTCGTCCACCACTGGTTCGGTAATGAGCTTCTGGAGCAGACCCAGAAAAGCTGACAAGACCACAATGGCAAACACTGTTTTGACTCCAAAGCTGAATCCCAGGTTTTTGATGCCGAAAATGATCAATACCACATTCACCAGCAGGAAGGTGATAGCCACCGGGAAACCAGTGGCAAAATACACCAGGGCACTGGCCCCTGTAACACCCCCGCCCACGATCTCAGAGGGGATCAGAAAGGCCGTCCATGAGAGGGCATTGATAAATAAGCCAATGGTAATGATGCCATAGGTCCTGATGGTATCCCACACGGGATATTTTTTTCTTCTAAAAGGCATGACTGAGTGGTTTTGGTTCAGTAAGTTCAATACAAGGGAATTGCGAATGCAAAATTAAGGGGCTTTTTCGCTTTTTCAAGAAAGCAGGCAGGGATGATAAACAGAAAACAGGTAGAAAGGTTTGGATTTCATATGAAAATTGCAGAGTTATTGCGATTTTTGTATAATGGGAAGAAAAAAGAAACCTAATTAAAACCATAACGAATGAGTAATCAAAAACCTGAAAAGGCATATAAAAACCACGATTTCCTCATGTCGCCCGCCGCCCGTGAGATTCGTATCCTGTCTGAATATATTGAACCGCGGGCCCGCTTTTACCGCCATAGAATTTATAACACAGTGGTATTCTTTGGTTCGGCCCGTACCCTGCCACGTGAAATCGCCGAGAACAACCTTAAGGAACTGAAAAAGTTGCCTAAACCTGATCCAAAAACGCTGAAAAAGGCTGAAAAAGACCTGGAGAACTCGCGATACTATGAAGATGCAGTGGAATTATCAAGAAGAATAACGCTTTGGTGCCAAAACAACTGCAATGAACAGGGCAGGTTTTACGTGTGTTCAGGAGGTGGCCCCGGTATTATGGAAGCAGCCAATAAAGGTGCGAGCCTTGTCGGGGGTAAGTCCATTGGGCTGAACATCAGCCTTCCGTTTGAGCAGTTTGCCAACCCCTATATTGACCCGGACCTCAATTTTGAGTTTCATTACTTCTTTATGCGCAAGTTCTGGTTTGCCTACCTGGCAAAAGCGATGGTGATCTTCCCTGGGGGATTTGGAACCCTTGATGAGTTCATGGAGATACTGACCCTAATACAAACTGAAAAGATTAAAAAACCGATGAAAATCCTGGTTTACGACAAGAAGTATTGGGACCAGATAATAAACATCCAGGGACTGGTGGACAATTATACCATAAGCGAAACCGACCTGGAGCTGTTTACCTGGTGTGAATCAGTGGATGAAATGGAGCAGGAGCTCATCAATTTTATCAGCCAGCAGAGCCAGGCAAAGGATACAAAAAACAAATAAAGCAAGCCCCGGAAAAAACACACATAAGCACGGGGCACTCGATGGATGCTCCTTGCTTTTTCTTTTCTGTCAAGGGAACCTATTCTCAGGCATTTACTGGATATAGTTCCTGTTCTTCCTTAGTGCATCTGCTATAGCTTTCCTGAAGATATCGGAAGTCCTGAGGATCATTTCCGGATCACTGGGGAATGGCAACGGGCCTACTTCCACCAGTTTCAGGGTTTCCTCATCAAGGGCACCCCGGTCGCCCACAGCCCGGGCCGATTTATGCTCAAAGGTCGTGGCAGCGCCAACGGGTTCACGTTTCAAGAGGCGGCGGGGATTTTCAGAAAAGATCTCGATATCGCCGTCAATGTTCACCGATTTGCGCTGAAGGGTCTCAATGACTGTGCAAAAGATAGTTTTATATTTGGGAATTTTGATATCGTTGCCCAGGCTATCCTTCATGACGTTGCCGTTGGCATCGAGGGCGTAATCAAATCCATCCTCAATTCTTTTGCGATGCTGAGTGTCTTTTTGGGTGGTTTGATCGGGTGAAACCATAATCTGGCGCAAATTAACCAGCACAAAATAGTCGAAGTAAATGTTCTGATCAAGATCGCTGTAGTAAAACTCCACCCAGGCATTTTCCAGACCACGGGGATCAACGGTAAGCAATTGCTGTTTATACTCGTTGGGTAAATTAAAAATGGTGTGGTTCTCAACCGAGACCAAAGCCCTGCTGATGCCTTTTTCCCTGGCTTCATCCATCAGGTTATTCACATCGCGATAATCACCTGAATACTCCTTGACCCTGGAGAGGCTTTGCCAGGCTTCGCGGTAGGCCATCTTGTCGTTGCGTTTCATCAGTTCCAGGGCCTGGTTGTAATAATATTCGGTGGCGCCACTGCGGGCAGAGATGATCTCCTCGTCGTAATCAATATAGGGGAATTGCACCACACGATCACGCAGGTAAAGGGGGGTAACCGTGCGCACAAGGGTCTGGCGGTTTTTCATGATCGTATAGAGGCGCATAATCTCCTCTAAATTACGCGGGTTATTTTCCCTTTTCAGAAAACGAATCCTTTCATAATTCTGCTCGTTGGCGATTTGATAAGACCTCTCAAGGTTCAGGATTTCCTTTTCCTTACTGGGTTTTTTCCGGAGTTTCTTAACAGATTTTTGAATGGCAGCATCATACTGCGCCCGCTGGATAAGCTTTGAGGATGAGGCGCAACTATTTAAAAATAAAGCAAAAAGGATAAGCCAGGTAATTTTTTTCATGGTTCTTGCAATAATTTTTGAAACAAATTTTCTGGTTCAAATATACAAACATAATGCTCAAAATTTCTCCAAGAAACACTTAAGTAAACAAAGAGCGGTGAGAGAAAAGAAAAAGGTGAACCTTAGTATAGTTGTGATGATAATAGTTGCTGTT
>JAZBOS010000148.1 GCA_036351255.1 Bacteroides sp. | reverse complement strand
TTCAGGGATAATGGTCGCCGTTGAAAATTATCCTGACCTGAAAGCCAGTCAGAATTTCCTGCAATTGCAGGCCGCATGGAACGAGGCGGAAGAACAGATTTCCGCTTCTCGAAGGGCTTTTAATGCCGCCGTTACCACGTTTAATAACAAAGTGGAAACTTTCCCATCCAATATAATGGCCGGTATGATGGGCTATAAGCGACGGACACTTTTCGAAATCCCCGAGGTGGAGAGACAAAATGTACATGCCAGAAGTCTGTTTGAATCATGAGCGCCTACGCCAGTTTTAAAGAATTTTATGACGCAAAACTGCTTCCTGACCTAAAAATTCTTGACAACGAAAGGAAGCAGGTTGACCGTCGTGTGCTGCTCATTGGGCTGATTGCAGTCATCCTGATAGTAATCGTAGGGCGATTCAGGGGAAGTGCAACATCCTATTTTCAGATATTGATTGGTGTGTTAGCCTTAATTGTCATCAGTGTAGCAAGCAAGAAATACAGGCTGAACTTCAAAAACAAAATTGTTTTGAAAATTGCAGCCTTCGTGGATGAAAACCTGGTTTATTCGCCCGAAGCTTATGTTTCCCGTGAAGAGTTTACAAAGAGCGGTATTTTTCAGAAGTACTGCAACAGTTTCACCGGTGAGGATCATTTTAAAGGAAAAATCGGGAAGACAGCCATCGAATTTTCGGAAGTGGTGGGCAGGCACAAAACCACAAGCGGAACCGGCTCGAAACGGAAGGAGCAGTACACTACCATTTTCAAAGGGGTGTTTTTTATAGCTGACTTCAATAAGAATTTTAATGGATACACCCTTGTTTTGCCCGACACTGCGGAAAAGATGCTGGGTAAACTCGGGCAAAACCTGCAAGCCTTTTCATCGAGGGGTGAGCTCATAAAACTTGAAGACCCTGAATTTGAAAAGGAGTTTTGCGTGTATGCCAGTGACCAGGTGGAAGCACGTTACATCCTCTCTCCTTCGCTAATGCAGCGCATTGTGGAATTCAAGAGAAAATGGAATACAAACGTGTATCTCTCGTTTCGCGACTCAAAGGTCTACATCGCCATTAAAATGGATAAGAACCTCTTCGAAACCAGGCTTTTTAAATCCATTGTAGATTACAATTTTATTGAAGCGAATATCCGCTTTCTGATACTGCTTACCGGTATCGTTGAGGACCTTAATTTAAATACACGGATATGGACCAAGGAATAACACAGCCAGAAAAGAGAGCTCGTAAATCAAATTCAACTTCATTGGGAATTATTTTTACCCTGGCGGGTGTGCTCATGTTTTATTTCTTTGGCTTGCCGCCCTTAAAATATGCTTTCGAGTCGAAAAGCTGGCCATCCACTGAAGGTACCATCACAAAATCGGAAGTTGAAACCTGGATGAAAGACGGTAAGACACAATATGGGGCATTAATAGCGTACACTTATCAGGTTGAGGGGAAAGCGCACATCTCTCATCAGGTAGGCGTTAACAGCACAAGCTCGAATAGCAATATGTCTGCAGTAAAAAGCCTCGTTCAGGAGTACCCTGTGGGAACAATGGTGGATGTATATTATGATCCCGAGGTTCCCGATTCAGCGGCCCTGATACCCGGAGTAAGGGCAGGTGATGTTGCTTTGGCCGGAGGTATGCTGCTATTTGCTATTATCGGCTTGCTTGTTCTTTTCAGAATTATTAAACCAACAAGAAGCTATAGCAACACGACAAGCAGGGGTGGAAGAATTGACGTTCGCGAGCTCCTGAAAAGATAAGGTGCACTGCGTAACGGGTGTGATACGCAATTCCCTCAGTGGGGAAACATAGTTGTGCTGCATATCACACAAACATGGGATACCGCTGCCTTTCAGGATCATCTAACTTGATGGAAATTTCAAAACGGATCTATCATGAAAACACCACTATTTGCATTGGGGATTGCTATGGTTTTTCTCCTGATATTTCAGCCCCTTGGGGCCCAGGAGAATCCCGTTCAGAAAATCAGGAAAGAGAGCCACAAGGTGATCAACCGGAACATTGACAAGCTGTTCAATAAGG
>JAZBOS010000147.1 GCA_036351255.1 Bacteroides sp. | reverse complement strand
TTTAATTCATGTTTGTTTTGTCAAAAATCCCTGAAAGCATTCAATTAATAATTCTGATAAAAAAACAACTTTATAAGGACCGGTTTTTATCATCATTCAGTTCAGGTTATTCTTCCAGATCGTTTGATTTTAGCAGGGATTTAACGAACTCGCAATAGAGGTCATTTTTCATTTTATTTTACAATGAGAACCTTTTGGGTCGATACTCCATGTTGAGTCCTGATAAGGACTGTATGTAAACCATCAGAAAGGCCTTCAACATTAACCTGAGCTGAGTTTAATTTAAAATTCTGATGGTAAACTTCCATTCCTAAAATGTTGTAAATGTTGATTTCTTCAATGATCGCATCTGAAACAATGGAAAATAATGTTTTTGCGGGGTTGGGAAAAACATTAATGGATGGAGAAATTACCGTGTTTATGGCTGTACTGGCTGATGTCAATGTTATAGGGACTACAACATCCTGATCGGTTACTACCACTTCCCCTTCAAAATTATTATATCCTTCAAGCGTTATAGTATAGCCATAAACTCCATGATCAATTTGAAAGAAAGAGTGATTATTGAAAGGATTTATAGTACCTTCAAGTGTTACAATGGCATTGTCCAGAGCATTCCCATCCTCATCCTGTATCTCGAAGAAAATTTTATAAAACTCTTTTGAAAGGTCCCACTTAATAAAAAAGCCAGCCCAATGGTCAGAGAAGAATTGAATGCCTTCAACAAAACTTACATTGTCCACCGATGCACCCACCGCCATCACAAAATCATTGTCTAAAACAACTGAACTCTTGTATTCAACTATTGAGTAGATATCCTCTCCATGAAGGGCAAATGCCTTTTCAAACTCACCATTTTCATCCAATACTACCTGAAACATTGCCAGGCTATTTGTCGGGCTTTCCTCATCAATCAGCTTATGTCCTTCAAAGTAAAGAGGGGTAAAGCTATCAAAACCTCCTCCCACAAAGATTCTATTATCCTGACTAAATGAGAGGTTAAAACATCTTGATGAAAACTCACTTCCCATGCTTCGCAGCCAAATCAATTCGAAATCATTGGTAAGCTTCGCCACATAGCCGTCTTCTGTGCCATACGACATAGGGGTAACTCCATGTATGCTAAAATCCGACCCGGAAGTAAAGAACCCGGCTATCAAAACATTGCCATCATTATCAAATTTTAAACTGGCAATGTTCTGATCGGAACTGCTACCATAAGCATTTGTATTGATAACCTGTCCATCCTGGCTAGATAATTTTACAAGCCCAATCCAGTCGAAATCGCCATTCCCTTCATAAGGAAGTAATTCATCACCTGCAATAACTGGTTTTGAATATTGAAAGGCAAAGTAGATTTCTTCATTATAAACTTCAATTGACCTTGGCATTGACCATCCTGCACTGCCTTCCTCAACAAAATGGAATTGTTTACCCCAAATAATGGAGCCTTCTGGGTCTAATTTTGCCATAAAGGTTAAGCTGCCCCAACCATCCTGGGTGTAAGGAAACTGAACCCCCTCAATGTCAAAACCCGTATTGGAATAGCCTGAAATGTAAACATTGTCTTCTGCATCAACGCCAACCTTGGTTAGGGACAAGTTTAAATAGGCTTCACCGGGGTTTATCACTTTAAACCAAATTAAACTTCCATCGTCTCCTGAAAACTTGGCAACAACTCCTCTTTGAGTCCACTCCATATCGGGCTCATAAATAGTATCCCCGTTAATTGCAATGTATTCATTTGAGGATGACCATCCCGCTGCAATAATGTTGTTCTCACTATCGAGTGCAATATCAAAGAATGTGTCAAAGTCGTCACCTGTCATGGTGGAATGCCAGATAATATTCCCTTCTAAATCCTTTTTAACAATCAATCCATTGCTACCCACATGGTAAGGCAATTCAAGGCCATCATACTCCGCCTCAAGGAACCAATACCCATTGGCAATAATGGTCTCACCGTCGAATAAAATATTGTTAAATGAGGTACTTTCATTTCCAACAATATGCTTTGCCAATTCGGCATAGGTGTGCTGCGAAAACCCTTTATTAAGTATGGCAGAAACAAGAAATAGTGAAAAAAGTAAAAATTTTCCTTTCATGGATTTGTTTTTTTATTTGTGGCCTTGTCAGCCATTAACTGGTCATCTTCAATGAGTTTGAGGAGCTTTTTCAAAGCCCTGGTTTTGGCCTCATTCAAATCCAGGAATTCTTCCAGACTTTTTGATGATACCGGTTTTTTTTTGGGGATTTTGGAAGAGGCATTCATGATAAATTTTTTGCAATATTATTGCTGCGCAAAGCCGAAAGCAAAAAAAGGGCCTGCACTTAATTGCAACAACAATTAAAAATCGTTGCTACATTTTTACTACAAAAAATTTTAAAAGGCTGATTTTCAGTTTTTTATATACCTGAAAGATATTCGATCAAGCCCAGATCTGAATTGGTAAGATTGAGTTTTTTGCGCAAACGGGTCCTGGCCACATCGATGCTTCTGAGCGACTGACCCGTAATGGCCGAAATTTCTTTGGTCGACATGTTGAGCCGCAGAAAAGCACAAAGTCTCCGCTCGTTAGGCGACAGTTCTGGGTTTATCAAATTGAGTTTTTCGTAAAACTGGTTGTGAACTTGGTGAAAACGCGATTCAAACTCCTGCCAGATGTTATCCTTTTGGGAATTTTCAAGATCCTTAATGATCTCACCGATCAACAGCTGATTTTCCTTTCGGAATTTTGGGCTGTTGGTCATCAGTTTTTCAGCGATACTGTTGATCAGTTCATTTTTCCTGATCTGGTATATCACATTTGTAGTTAGTTCCTTGTTTTTTAGTTCCAGCTCCTTCGAAAGGGCTTCCCGCTCAAGCTCAGCATTCTCGGAAGCCAGCTGAATGTTCTTGTTTATCAGGTTCAGCCTGCGAAGCCTGCTTTGCGAAAGGAAATAAAGTAATCCAAAAATGATGACCGACAGGACCAGAACAATCGAAATGGAAAGCTGCCTCAGCGCCCGCCTGCGCTGTTCTATTTGCTGAATCCTTTCCTTCTCCTGGTATTGCGATACAATCTCCATCCGGGTCAGTTCCCTCAGGGTTTCTTCGTTTTTCAACTGATCGGAAAATTCCTTAAAAAGCAGGTGATATTTTAAAGCAGAATCCACCTGGTTTTGCAACTGATAAATCTCAAATAATTGCTCGCTAATGGCAGAAAGCAGAGGCGTACTGCCCACTTCAGCGGCCAGCGTATATCCACGGTTAAAATTCTCCAGAGCCCCCGTGAAGTTTTCCTGGCCTTTCAAAAGCAGCCCAATCATTCGGTAAGAAGAGGCCTCACCTGTTTTATCAAACTTTTCCTTCCTGATCCTCAGCGCCTCTTCCATGTTTTCAAGGGCTTCGTCGGGTCGGCCACTTTTCATATAGCTGCTGCCAATGTTGTTATACAGCATGGCAAGGTTCCTCCACTGCGAAGGTATTCGATTTGCCAGGCTGATGCCCCGGAGGTAGTATTCAATGGCCTTATTGTAATCATTAAGGTTTTCGAAAGCTATGCCAAGGTTGTTGTAAATGGAAACAACAGGATAGGGAGGGATGGTATCACCCCTTTCATCACTCACCTCCAGGTATAATTGCAAGGATTGGTCAAAATAATCCTTCGACTCCTCAAATTTATGAAGTTGAAGATGCACTCCCCCCAGATTCGTCAAAGCATGGGCAATACCCTCCCGGTTTCCTAATTCTTTGTAAATATTCAAAGCCCCGTGGTAATGTTTTACCGAAAGGTCATACAAACCTTGCAAGAAGCAAATATTGCCCACGCTCATACGAGCCTGTGCCAAAAGGGACTGGCTTTTTGAGCTTTCAGCCACTTTCAGAGCTTCCTCCGCATATTGTAATGACAGCGGCAAATCGAATGAAGAGTATGTCACAGAAATGTTGTTTAGAACAGAAACCCTCGCCGAATCCCCTCGTGTGGTTTCAAGCTCAAAAAACAATGAATCAAGCACTTCCTTATGCTGTCCATAGCCAGACAGGCAACATACCATAACGAAAATGGTGAAGGAAATTTTGATTCCAGTGAACTGCATCCGTGAGTGTTTTCTGATTGATTTACAAATATAGGGAAATTCATTTATGCCCCTTTCTATTAAAAAACCTTTGAAGTATAATAAACGGGAAGTTCCTTCAAAAAGCCTGAAGGAAACAAAGAGAAGCCCCGGGTTAGCTTAATAATTGGTGTTCTCCCTGCATTATTAAGGCTGATTTAAAACGGACTTAACACGTAGTTAAAACGTAGTTCAGACGTGCAAAACCGTATAAACTACGTTTTAACTACGTGTTAACTACGTCTTAACTACGTCTAAACTCCAAAGATGTTCAGGTCCTGTTAGAATTCCGAAAGGAACTTCTTCATGGAAAACAAATATAATACTTAGGCAGAGTAGGGGGGCTGTGTAGATAAGAACCAACGGCTATTTACTCCTGTTTTCTGATTTCTCAGGAATTTAAATAATTTAGCGTAATACTTTATGAAATATTGAACATATTCCACATCTCTGCGTTTCCGGGTATTATGACGCAGAAGACTTTTCAGTGGGGAAGTTCGCTGCTGAGCCATTGTTTCAGAATATCAATAACCAATGGGTTTATTTTAAAAACCAGTGGTAAATCACTTTCGCCCAAAACATTTGATAAAAAAGTTGGTTGTTATTGAAAAAAACATACTTTTGCAAAAAATTTAATCCCGGATACTGAATATGTATTGGACGCTTGAATTAGCCTCAAAACTCGAAGATGCTCCATGGCCTGCCACCAAAGAAGAGCTGATAGATTATGCCCTTCGTTCAGGGGCTCCCATGGAAGTCATAGAAAACTTGCAGGAAATCGAAGATGAGGGCGATGTATACGAAAGTATTGAAGACATTTGGCCCGATTACCCCACAAAGGATGATTTCTTTTTTCACGAGGATGAGTATTAACTTATTGGATGAAGAAAAACAATGTAAAGCCGGCTGCCTCAGCCGGCTTTTTTTTACCCTTAGAAACCTTGCTGTTTGCTTTATTTTTTGGGCTATTTGGATTACCTTTGCAAATCCTAAAAAATGCTTTGCTTTAAACATTATCGATTTCTGAAATATTATGCCCAGTTTTATCAAAAAACTTTTTGGAAGTAAAGCCGAACGCGACTTCCGTGAAATCAAACCCCTTCTCGACCAGACCCTTCAGGCATACGAGAGCATAAAGAACCTTGACAACGATCAGTTGCGCGCTAAGACCCAGGAGTTCCGCCAGCGTATTCGCGAGAATGTAATGGGTGAACAGGAGCAGATTAACCAGTTGCGCAAGCAGATCGAAGAGAACTTTGCCATGGATGTGGAGGAGAAGGAACGCCTCTACAACCAGATCGATGGCCTTGAGAAAACACAAGACGAGAAAACGGAAGAGTTGCTTCAACAAATTCTACCAGAAGCTTTTTCGGTTATCAAAGAAACCGCCCGCCGTTTCAAGGAGAATAATGAAGTTAAGGTTACGGCTACCCAAATGGACCGTGACCTGGCTGCCTTTCGCCCCAGCATTAACATCAATGGCAACACCGCGGTTTACCAAAACCAGTGGGTTGCAGGTGGAAACACCATCACCTGGGATATGGTGCATTATGATGTGCAGCTTATTGGAGGGATCCACCTGCATAAGGGTAAAATTGCCGAGATGGCCACGGGTGAGGGCAAGACCTTGGTGGCTACCCTGCCGGTATACCTCAATGCCCTTCCCGGGAAAGGTGTCCATATCGTTACAGTCAACGATTACCTTGCCAAGCGTGACTCGGAATGGATGGGAATGCTGTTCGAGTTCCACGGCCTTAAAGTTGACTGCGTCGACAAGCACGAACCCAACTCAACGGAAAGAAGGAAAGCTTACCTGGCTGATATCACTTATGGCACCAACAACGAATTTGGCTTCGACTACCTGCGCGACAACATGGCACGCAATCCTGAAGAACTGGTGCAGCGCAAGCACAATTATGCCATCGTGGATGAAGTTGACTCGGTATTGATTGATGACGCCCGTACACCCCTGATCATTTCTGGCCCCACGCCGCAGGGCGACAAGCATGAATTCCATGAACTGAAGCCCAAGATTGAACGTCTGTATTCAGCCCAGCGCTCGCTGGTCACCAGTATGCTGGCAGATGCCCGTAAACTCCTTACGGGAAAAGAAGGTGAAACCGATGAAAAGAAAGGCGGTGAACTCCTGCTCCGCTGCCATCGTGGCCTCCCGAAGAATAAAGCCCTGATTAAATTCCTTTCCGAACCCGGAATGAAGACCATCCTGCAAAAGACCGAGAACTTCTATATGCAGGAGCAGAGTAAACACATGCATATCATTGACGATGAACTCTACTTCGTCATTGAAGAAAAGAACAACTCTATTGAGCTTACCGAAAAGGGGATTGACCTGATCACGAGTCAAACCGACGACCCGCATTTCTTCATCCTGCCCGATATGGGTTCAGAAATTGCAGAGATCGAAAAATCAAACCTTTCGCACCAGGAGAGACTGGAGAAGAAAAACGAGCTGTTAAGTGACTTTTCAGTGAAAAGTGAACGGGTACACACCGTAAACCAGCTGCTGAAGGCCTATACCTTGTTTGAGAAGGACACCGAATATGTGATTATCGACAACAAGGTCAAGATTGTTGATGAGCAGACCGGGCGTATCATGGAAGGGCGCCGATACAGCGATGGTCTCCACCAGGCCATTGAAGCTAAGGAAAACGTAAAGGTGGAGGCTGCCACCCAGACCTATGCCACCATTACGCTTCAAAACTATTTCAGGATGTATCGCAAGCTGGCCGGTATGACAGGTACCGCGGAAACTGAAGCAGGCGAATTCTGGGACATTTATAAGCTGGATGTGGTGGTAGTCCCCACCCATCGCCCAGTAGTCAGAAATGACCGTGAAGACCTTGTTTATAAAACCAAGCGCGAGAAATACAATGCAGTGATCGATGAGGTTAACGACCTGGTCAATGCAGGCCGCCCGGTTCTGGTAGGTACCACATCGGTTGAAATATCTGAAGTGTTAAGCCGAATGCTTAACCTGCGCAAGATCAGGCACAATATCCTCAACGCCAAACAGCACCAAAAGGAAGCCCAGATCGTTGCTGAAGCTGGTCAGGCAGGCACGGTAACCATTGCCACCAACATGGCTGGTCGTGGTACCGACATCAAGCTGGGACACGGGGTGAAAGAAGCCGGTGGTTTGGCCATCATTGGCACTGAGCGGCACGAATCACGCCGTGTAGACCGGCAGTTGCGCGGTCGTGCAGGACGTCAGGGTGACCCTGGCTCCTCCCAGTTTTTCGTTTCCCTGGAAGACGACCTGATGCGTGTCTTTGGTTCCGAGCGTATCTCAAAGATCATGGACCGCATGGGTCTGCAGGAAGGGGAGGTGATCCAGCACTCAATGATCACTAAATCCATCGAGCGTGCCCAGAAAAAAGTGGAGGAAAACAACTTTGGTATTCGTAAACGCCTCCTGGAATACGATGACGTGATGAACGCTCAGCGCGAGGTGATCTACCGTAAGCGCCGCAACGCCCTGTTCGGCGAACGCCTGGCAGTAGATATTGCCAACATGATGTACGACACCTGCGAACAAATGATCATCGAAGGGCAGGACCAGGGCGACCCCGAAGGATTTGAAATGAACCTGCTGAAAACCTTTGGCATGGAGTCTCCTTTTGCTGAAAGAGAGCTCCTTGACGAAAAAACGGATAAGCTCACGGATGCCCTGTATGCAAAAGCTGTACAAAATTATAAGACCAAGAATGAAAGTATTGCCGCTTCCGCATTCCCGGTCATCAAGGACGTGTATGAGAAGGCTTCGGAATTGTATGAAAACATCGCCATTCCAATCACTGATGGCATCAAAAACATCAACATAGTCACCAATCTCAAAAAAGCCTATGAAACCAATGGCCGTGAGGTAGCCCTTTCCATTGAAAAGAGCATTACCCTGGCCATCATCGATAATGCCTGGAAAGAGCACCTGCGCGAAATGGATGATCTGAAGCAATCCGTTCAAGGTGCAGCCTATGAGCAAAAAGACCCCTTGTTAATTTACAAATTTGAGTCGTTTGAACTTTTCAAGCGGATGCTTAATAAGGTGAACAGGGACATCATTGCCTTCCTGGTGAAAGCCCGTCTACCCATACAGAATGCCGACCAGGTGAAACGCGCCGCTGCCCCTGAACGTACTGATATGAGCCGCATGCAGACAGGCCGGAGCGATGTCCCAGGCGGCGGGCAACGAAAAGCAGAACCTGTAAGGGTTGAAAAGAAAGTAGGAAGAAACGAACCTTGC
>JAZBOS010000146.1 GCA_036351255.1 Bacteroides sp. | reverse complement strand
GGAGCCGTTTCCGGAGATGATGTTTTGTGCTCCCGTTTCAGTGCCCCCAATAATGGTCTGGTTGGCACCCTGGAGCAAATTGATCCCCTGATAGGCATTGGGGATGGCAGCTGTGCCGGTGACATCCGTTCCAATGAAATTGCCTTTGATCTGGGTGTTTTGGGTTGGGCTTGATGCAATTACGATTCCTCGCCCGCTGCTTCCTGTGGCCCCGCTGATAATGTTACGCTGCGACGCAAGGGTCCCCCCAACCAATGTATTCAGGGCCCCTTCCGAAACCTGGATATTGACATTGTTGCCAACTCCAACAGTACCCGTTACATCGGTTCCAAAATAATTACCGGAGATAATATTGTTCAGGGAATTTGGACCCGGCCGCACTTCATTGCCAAAAACTGCTACCCCAATGGCCAGGTTCCCTGAAATGATGTTGCGCTCTGCAGCGGTGATTCCACCTACCAGGTTATTCGAACTATTCATGATCTGCACCCCGCGCATGTTGGAGAAAGGCGTGATACCATCCGGGGCGATCCCAAGGAAGTTGCCCTGGATTATGTTGTTGTCGGTTTCAATCACAATGGCAAAACCATTGTAACCCGCCTGGGGTTGACCCTGTGGGATTGGCCGGTCAAAACCCCCGATCACCAGCCCGCGGATCTCACTTCCGTTAGCATTGTCATACAGCCGGAAGCCTTCCTGCCCGTCGGGAGTCAAACTTCCATCAAGAACGATTACAGGAGCCCCGGCAGTCCAACCTGGCTGGGTGGCGCCATCGATGATGATGGGGTTATTAATGTATCCCAGCCGGTCGAGCGGTTGAATATAATGAGGTCCGCTGCCCGGGATGTTGAATTCAATGATGTCCAGGTCTGGTGTCGCATTGGCCTGCTGGATGGCCCAACGCAACGAACCTTCTCCTGAGTCATTGGTGTTGGTTACAACAAGCGTAACCCCAGCCTTCAAGCCCTGATCATTGACAGGCTTCTGGTCGCCAGCGCTTATCCGGGAAGTGAATTTGGCTTCGTAGTATGCCTGGCCTTTCCTTTCAAGGTCTGGTGCCATTAAGGCCTGTTCAAAATCACTACGCTCTTCAAGTGTATCCTGAGGATAAGCTTTTTCCTGCGCCTGGATTTGGTTGCCCCAACCAGCGAACAGCCCTATGCTTATCAATGCAAGGAGAAAATACTGTTTTAAAAGTCGATTTTTTTTCATTCCGGTCAAAATTTGGTTTGTAGAAAAAATTCTATGAACGATTAAAAGCGTTCAGTTAATTGAATTTAATCACAAAAAAATCTTAAAACAATTTGGAAAATCCCTTAAATTTATTCCAAGGGATAATACTTAAATATACATAGTTATATATTAGTATTTATACCTAAACGAATGTTTAAATTGTCCAGCAAGTCAATTAATTAGGTATCAAAATGCCTAAATAGAAAACACTCCTTTTCTGAACACGTCATTTAACAGGGATACTTCCCACAGGTCATTAGTGCCATAAAACTTTAGCATATCAGCCTAAGAGTATGTTGATTAATTAAAGAAAAAAGGCGACGAACAAATAAAATAATTACACTATTATGTCCTATTCATAAAAAAAGGAACCACCCGGAACTTTTAACCGGGTGACTCCCTTTTTCTTCTTGCTATTTGAACAGATAAGTCCTTAGCGGCTGGTTGATGATCTCATTCCCTGGCCGAAAAGGTAATCCCTGTTCGTTATCGTGCGTGCTTGGGGTTCATAAGCAATGCATTCCATGGTGCCGTCCATATTGCTTCCGGGGCTTCCTTTTTTGTCGGTGATTTCCATATACATCATCAGTCCGTTTGCAAATTGCTGTCCGTAGGCTTCCAGGGCAGATGACTTCTCCTGGTTGCTGGGGGCGAACAGGCTGCCCATATGCGCTTCCATATTGGGGGCAATATACATGAGGAATTCGTAGCTTTCATCTTCCATCTTTCTGCCCAGGCAGTTGTAGCCAAGGAATTCCTTCGATGGTACCTCAGTAATGGAAAAGTCCTCCAGGCGATCCAGGTTTTCCTCCTCTTCCTCCTCAGGCACCATATTTTCCATTGCCGTGGCATGGAGCTTATCGCCAATGGTCATATAAGTCACGGTGGCCTGAAGCTCCCCGTCGATTACCATAAACATTTCGGTCCCCGAGCCGAATTCAACGCCTACGTGGTTGGGATTATCCTTGCTCAGGTAATAGTCGATCACCATCTCGCCTTCCTGGCTGGTGACCTTCATCTGGTAGAGGTAATCAAAGGTGTATTGATCCGGCAGCAGGGCCGGGTCAAAGGTGTTCCCTGAGCCTTCCATCATTTTCTCCAGGTTAGGCGTCAGGATGCTCATAATGGCATTGGCCATCTGCTCGGCCAGTTGTTCTGATGTGCGGTCGATGACCTTATCGACCGCCTTGTCGATGGTTCGGTCGCGCAGATCCCTGAGGATGCCACGCTGTGCCTGCAGCCCGGTAGAAGAGAGGCCCAGGAACAATACGACCATTACGGATACTGTAATTGTTTTCATCTGGTTTCCTTTTTTCAGTTTTCAATAAGGCTAAAAGATTGTAAAATGGATTATCTCAGTTCAGCGGACTTGCTTTAATAAGCACTTTCCATGGCAAACCACTGCAGATCTGCGGGAAGTTCGGTGATCCGAGTATGAACAAAAGTGGCGGGGTGAATCTTCCCGCTCTGATCGGTGAAAACCCTGGATATCTCGGTTTTTATTATGTTCCAGCCTTCTGTCAGATCCAGGTCCATCACGATCTCTTCCGTAAAGAATTCCTCCTCATGCCCGGTATAATAGTCCACGACACATTTCCCTTTTACCGAAGCTGTTTCCTCTACATAATACCAGCGAACATAATATCCAGGGTTGGGGTCCTTTTCCCCGTAAGAATACAGCCAGTCGGCCACCTGTCTGTTGCTGGCAGGCATAAGCACGCCGTAAACAGGATCCCCATAGGAATTCGCCAGGCCCAATTCTGGCAGACCCATTACCTCCGCCTCACCATTGCTGACCGTTAGTTCATCTGAACCACAACTGAAAGCAGAGGTCACAGTATTTTTCCGTATTTTCCAACCTTCCGGGGCGTTTTTTTGGGCCTCCTCGGCCATAGCCCTAACTTCAGCGGGATAATTCTCTGAAAGCACGATCTCCAGTTTTCCGGCTTCATCCACCTGCCCCAACTCGGTCATATCGCCGGTGATCATGTCATAAAAGGCAATTTTGGCTTCTCCCTTATCCCACATTGTGAGGCTGCCTTGCAATACTTGCTGTGAACTTACAGGAATAGTTGGAAGCAGCAGCATCATAGCCATTGACCACACCTTGTTTTTTAACTTCATGTCTGATTTTTTTGAAATGATTGAACGATTTATTCCGGGTCTTTCCCGGAACCCTGGTGATGGAAAACGAGCTTCCGCTTCACTGGTATAATGAAGTTAATGATATTGTTGCTGTAAATCAATCAGCTAATTCCCTTAATTTTTATGCTGTGGTTCAGACGTACCTTTTCTAATATAAACAACCGTATAAATACTTATAGATAATTATGGATATCAATCTTTTCAGGGCATTTTTTCCCATAGTTACGGGTCAAAAAAAAAGAAGCTGTCCCTTATTCGGAACAGCTTCTTTTCAATTGGTGTTGCGCGCCTGGAATCTTAAGAAGAGGTGTTTATAAAAATAAATCGTTTCTTACAAAATCCAAAAGCTGCAGTGAGGTTTAAGCTTAATACGACCTGCGATTATCGCCACCCTGGTAACCACCACGGCCACGGCCACCACCAAAACCACCTCTGCGTTCGCCACGCTCTTTTCTTTCCTCTGCCTCATTGACCACAATGCTGCGGCCCATGATTTCCGAACCATTCAGCGCCTCAATGGCTTGTTTGGCTTCTTCATCATCGGACATTTCAACAAAGCCAAAACCCTTGCTGCGACCGGTAAGCTTGTCGGTGATAATTTTTGCTGAGCTCACTTCACCATACTCCTCAAATAAATCCTTCAATTCTGTTTCTTCCAAACGGAAAGGAAGGCTTCCTACGAAAATGTTCATTTTAAAAGGTTTGATTAAAAATTAAATGCGCCGTAAAAGTACTGCTTATTTTCTTTCAAAGCTACACCTGCGACCCGGGATCGTTATTTTTTTTTAACTAATTGCTTTCCTGTTACTTTCAAAGCGTTCAAACTCCCGTTTTTCAAGGATTTCCCGCAGAGCTTCGGTTACCATCCAAACATCTTCAAAAGAATTGTAGAGGGCAATTGGTGCAATGCGAATGATGTCAGGCGGCCGGAAATCGGGGATGATGCCCCGGGCTTTGAGGGCCTCGTTAATGCGCAGGGCTTCGGTGGGATGCGTCAGGGCAATGTGCCCGCCCCGTCGACTGGCCTCGGTTGGCGTGGCAATGGAAAAATGAAAAGGCGCCTGGCTCAGGCGGGCTTCCACCAACTTCATGAAGTAAGTGGTTAGCTTTAACGATTTTTCCCGGATGTTTTCAATGCCAGCTTCCAGTGTGATTTGCAACGCCCCCTCCATGGTAGACGATCCCAGCACGCCCGGTGAGGAAATCTGCCAACCCCCGGCATGATGGGCTGGTTCAAACTGCAGCGACAAATCAAATTGTCTTTCCTTTACAAAACCAAACCACCCGGCCATCAGGGGATCGCGATGAAAGTGGTTTTTGTTGACATAAAGGAATGCTGCACTGCCCGGCCCTCCGTTCAGGTATTTGTAACTGCAGAACGTGGCGAAATCAACCTCCCACTGGCTGAAATGATGTGGCACCGTACCGGCCGAATGGCTGCAATCCCATCCAATGGGGATACCTCTTTCGTGGGCTGCACGCGTCAGGTATTCCATATCGAGCAACTGTCCGCTGGCAAACAGCACCGAAGGCAGGTATACCAAGGCCACTTCATCTGTCATCATTTCGACGATGGATTCCTCATCGAGGGTGCGACCATCCTTGCTGCGGACCAGCAATAGTTCTTCAGCAGGATCCAAGCCTTTCATTTTGATCTGTCCTTGCAGTGCATAAAGGTCAGAAGGGAAATTCAGCTCATCGGCCAGGATCTTGCTGCGCTTCCCTTCAGGCTGGTAAAATGTGCTGATCAGCGCATGGATATTCACCGTGGTGGTTCCGGTAAACACCAGCTCGCCTGCTTCAGCGCCCACCAAGCCTTCGGCCATTTCACCCAACTGTTCCCCGAAGTAGAACCAGGGCCTTTGCCCCTCGAGCCAGCCACGGATGCCCAGTGTCTTCCATTCATTCAGCACCCGCAGCATGGAGTGCTCGGCATCTTCCGAAAGCAAGCCCAGGGAGTTACCATCCATATAAATGATGTTTTCGGGCAGGTAAAACCGTTTGCGGAAATGTGACAGGGAATCCTGGCGGTCCAGTGACATTGCATAGTCGCGCGAAACAGAGAAATCTTCCAGCATTTTTTGTTGTGTTGAATATGAGAATGAACCTCAGAACGTTTGTAAAAATAGATGATTTTGGGCAATAATCGGAAACAGCAGGGCAAAAGTCCTTATAGTTTGCCTACTTTTGGATAATCTTTTACAGGAAGGAAATTCTTTTATGGAACGCAGACGCTGGGTCCTTTATCTTCATGAAATTCTGAACAGCATCACCCATGGCATCGGCATCTTGCTGGGCATTGCAGCCCTTGTGTTGCTGGTGGTTTTTGCCAGCCTGCATAAGCCCGATGCCTGGAAAATCGTGAGTTTTTCAGTTTATGGCTTCAGCCTCATCCTGATGTTCACCGCCTCGACCCTTTACCATAGCTTTCAAAACAAGCGCATCAAGGAGCACCTCAATGTGCTGGACCATTCGTCAATATTTATCCTGATCGCGGGCACCTATACACCCTTTACCCTGGTATCGATGCGCGGGCCCTGGGGCTGGACCATTTTCGGGATCATTTGGGGGCTGGCCATTGCCGGGGTGATCTTTAAACTGTTTTTTTACACTCACAAGATGCGCTTTGTGGGCACCATGATCTATCTGGCCATGGGCTGGATTATTATAATTGCTATCAAGCCTTTGCTGCAAACTGTCCCTGCAGGCGGATTGTGGTGGCTTCTGGCTGGGGGACTGGCTTACAGCCTGGGAATCATTTTCTACCTGAGGCGCAAAAACCGCTTCAACCACGTCATCTGGCACCTCTTTGTCCTGGCGGGCGCCATTTGTCACTTCTTCTCCATTTTCTTCTACGTGCTGCCAGCCTGAGGGGTGCCCCTTTATGAAACCCGGCGGGCCGTGCCTTCAATGATTCGCTTTACCCGTTCGCGGATCTCTAACGCAAATTGATCAAGTTCCTCATTCTTTACCGGGGAAACCATAGCCACAGGATCGACCATCGAAACCTCCACCTCTCCGTCCTCGAGCACTTCCACCACCACGTTGCAGGGAAGAAAAGCACCAAGTTTCGGCTCAACCTGCAAGCCCTGGTGCGCAAATTGGGGGTTACAGGCACCAAGGATGATGTAAGGGCGGATATCTTTATCAATCCGTTTCTTCAGCGTGTCTTTCACATCAATCTGGGTCAACACCCCAAAACCTTCTTTCTTCAGTTCTTCTGTGACCAGTAAGATCGCGTCCTCGTAGGAGGTGTTTTTCATCTTTGTGCTGAAATAAAAACTCATAATTTATAGATTTTAATGGATTGAACTATTTAAATGGGTTTGTTTAATTATTTAACAATGCAAGGCCCTTTTAGTTTAACCCGAATTTTTCTTTGGGCTATCCCTTGCTGTCATTGAATTTGATCCTATAGGCAGAACCCAAACTACAGAAGGGAAACGCAGCTTTTTATTTAGCGATGCTTTTTTTCCTGCCCGATGTCCACAATAGCCCAACTGATTCAAGGCATGTTTTTTCTGAAGCCTGTTCAACATGATATCCGGGGCTATTCAGCTTCAGAGTTCAGACGTAGTTAAGACGTAGTTAACACGTAGTTTAGACGTAGTTCAGACGTACACGCACGTTTAAACTTCGTTTAAACTACGTTTTAAATACGTGTCATTTACGTTTTATTTATGATGCTAAACCTGCTTTGAAACGTTTCAATCCTTTCTTTTGAAGAAAATCCACGCATTAGTTAACGCAAGGAGAGGAGGGTACCCTCGCATGCGGTAACTGTTCAGGCTCGGGGGCAAGAACCTGGAAGGCTGAGGCTTTTTGGTTATCCCGTTGACCCTGCAGTTTTGATAACAGGGCAATTTATGGGAAAATAAACCGGAAAGAGAAATAAATAATTGGGATTTAGGCCAGCGCTTTTCAAACCTGGAGAGGGCAGGATGTTCAT
>JAZBOS010000145.1 GCA_036351255.1 Bacteroides sp. | reverse complement strand
GTTTACCAACAACTGAAACAGGAATTCTCTTGGAAAGTCTGAGGAAAAAAGGAATTCATGCCAATCAAATCGGTCATATTACAGGTCCTGGCACTGGAAACATCTGCGTTCGTTAGAAGAACCATTTCCCTGCAAGATTGTCACATTAAAAACCGCAGGCATCAGATGAAATTTTTTTAACTTTCAGAGTATAAAGGATCAACTCAAACGATTGAGCCCCCCTATCTTCTTCGCTATAGTGGCAGTTTTTTATCACAAAATCCTTATCTTTCAGGAAAAAACCTCCTAACCTATTAATCTCAGGCTGCGCAGTATCATTCTGTTGGTATAATCACAACCAACGAGAAATCAAATTAACTATTAAAGTTATTTGCCAAGCAAAAACAGTTTGATCTCGACAAATAAAGAAATATCCTGGAGGAAAACATGACAAACGAAGTATTTCAACCCCCTCAACCCTTTCCCTACCCGGAGTGCAGGCTGCTTCAAAAACTATTAAAAACACCGGTTGTGCTTTACCGACTCGGCTTGGGGAAGATGTTTGGTAATTACATCCTGATCCTATCCACCACCGGGCGGAAAACAGGAAAAACACGCCGTACACCGGTTGAGTATTTTATACATGAAGGCCAGTATTACATCATCAGCGGGTTTGGCGAAGGGACCGATTGGTACCAAAACATCCAGGAAAACCCCCAGGTGACCCTCCAGAATGGCTTCGAGCGGGTCTGCGCGGTTGCACGCCCACCAAAAACGGATGAAGAATGGGAAGCCGTTTATCTTTACCTGGTCCACAGCCCGGTCGGAAAGCATTTAATCCCCTTTGAGGATGAAGACTTAACGGCAGCAGAGATCATCGAAGGGGTTCAAGATTGGCCCGTCCTCACTTTTGAAACCACGGATGAACCCTGTCCGACTCCCCTGGAAGCCGACCTGGTATGGGCCTGGCCGCTGATCTTGCTGGGAATGGCCTTCGACATCACCACGCTGTGGTTGTTAAGCAGAAGGAACAAAGCCTGATAAGGTGGATATTTAATATCCAAGTTTCAGATCTAGATGCCTGATTAGCCTATAATCCGGTCAGTTAGCTAGGCAGCTTAAAGCAATGATAATATAAAATGTGCATGGTGTTCTAAACGAGAAAAATAATGATGGCAAAAATTAAATCTATTCATCCTCTTTCAATAGAAAGGGAAACCTATGTCAATCATTCACGTTGATAACGTATCCAAACGGTTTGGCGAAACAGTCGCCGTCGATAACCTGAGTTTTACAATCGAACCTGGCGAGATCTTTGGTCTGCTGGGCCCCAATGGCGCAGGGAAAACCACCTGCATCCGCATGATTCTCGACATCTTCGAGCCTGATTCGGGTGAAATCGCCGTTTTTGATGGTCCCATGACCGACGAAAAGAAAAATCGCATCGGCCATCTCCCCGAAGAACGTGGGTTGTACCAGGATATCCCCCTAGAACGCTGCCTGACCTTCCTTGCCTCCCTTAAAGGCCTACCTGAAAAAAGTATTGGTCCTAAATTGATCGATTATCTACAATATTTTGACCTGTACGATGTGCGCGACAAGAAGGTCAAAGAGCTCAGTAAGGGTATGCAGCAAAAAGCTCAATTGATTTCCACCCTGGTCCATGATCCTGAATTGATCATCATTGATGAGCCCTTTACAGCCCTCGACCCGGTCAACACCGAAATGGTCAAGGACATCCTCGAAGCGAAGCGCGACGAAGGCAAAGCCATCATCATGTCCACCCACCAGATGAACCAGGTCGAAGAATTGTGCGACCGCATCTTGCTCATCGACCACGGGCACCGAGTGCTGTACGGCACCCTGCAAGAGATCCAGGATCAGTTCGCTTCACGGGATATCTTTGTCAGGCCGCGCACGCCCTTGCCAGGCGCAATTGATGGGGTGAAGGAAATCCGTGAACTGAATGGCCGCCAGCTTCTTGTTCTTTCGGAAAATGTTGAGCCGCACCAGGTTCTCAAAACACTCATCCACCAGGGCATAGAGATGACCGCCTTCGAAGTTGCCATCCCGCCCCTGAATGAGATCTTCATCCAGGTAGT
>JAZBOS010000144.1 GCA_036351255.1 Bacteroides sp. | reverse complement strand
GTTTTACGGAGAGTGATCCGCTCTTTTCGGCTTCCGTGGCCCAGAACATTACTGCTTCAAATGTCTCCAACTGGAACACCGCCTATGGCTGGGGCAATCACGCCACGGCAGGCTACCTGACGTCGGAGGTGGATGGATCCGTAACCAATGAATTGCAGACCCTGAGTTATAGCGATCACGTGCTTTCGCTGACCAACGGGGGGGAAGTGATTTTCCCCGTGACCGTTGAAGACGTGGTGATTTTGTCGGATTCGTTGTATGTAAGTTTTACCAATGGGCAGACGCTCAATGCGGGCTATGTGGGTCCCAACACCCCCGGCTCGACCCTGCCTTCGGTCAGCACTACCACGGTGAACGCCATTTCCTACCGCGGAGCCATGGCATCGGGTGAGGTTGGCACTACCGGGAACGAGCTGGTGGTTGCCCGTGGTTTCGTCTATGCCACCACCCCAATGCCCACCCTGTCGAACGCCCACGTATTGGCGGGAGGCGGACTGGGGACCTTTAGCGGGGAGCTGACCGGCCTATTGCCAAACACCCTGTATTATGCAAGGGCCTTCGCCACCAACACCCTGGGGACCAGTTATGGCAGTGCGCTGAGCTTTACCACCCTGGCTCTGACCACCCCCTCGCTGACCACCACGGTCGTTTCCAACATTTCGCACACCACGGCCCAGGGCGGCGGAAACATTACCAACGACGGGGGCAGTGCCTTAACGGCCCGCGGCATCTGCTGGTCGACCAGCACCGCACCTACCATTGCCAATGCACACACCAGCGAAGGGACCGAAACAGGCTCCTTCGTTTCGCTGATGACCGGCCTGAGCCCTGCCACCAAGTATTACGTCAGGGCCTATGCCACCAATACCCAGGGCACCAAATACGGGAATGAAGTGAGCTTCACCACCAACACCCTGGCCCTGGCCTCCATCACCACCACGGCCGTAAGCGCCATATCATTCACCACCGCCACCAGCGGGGGGAATGTGACTGCGGACAACGGCTCGCCGGTGACCAGCAGGGGCATTTGCTGGGCCACCACCACAGCGCCCACCACGGCCAATTTTAACGTGTCGCAGGCCGGAGGCCTGGGGACCTTTAGCCTGCAGATGACAGGCCTGGCCCCCGCCATCAAGTATTATGTCAGGGCCTTTGCCGTGAACGGCGCGGGCACGGTGTATGGCAACGAATATTCGTTTACCACCACCGCCCTTACGGCCCCTGTGCTGACCACCAAGGCCATCACGGGCATTTCTTCAAACATTGCAGGATCGGGTGGAACCATCACTTCTGACGGCGGCTCGAACATCACCGCCAAGGGCGTGGTTTGGGGCATCAATCCCACGCCCACCCTGGCCAATAGCTTTACCAACGACGGGACAGGCCCGGCAAGCTATAACAGTACGATGAATGGGCTGAACCCCCTGACCACCTATTACGTCAGGGCCTATGCCACCAACAGCCTGGGCACCACCTACGGGAATCAGCTCAGCTTTACCACCACCGACCTGGTGAACCCAGGACCAACAGTGCCCACGATAGGGACTTTGAATGGGGCCATGACCTCCACAACCACCGCCAGTTCCGGAGGCTATATCAGCCAGGACGGGGGCTCGGCGATCATTGCCCGCGGGGTCTGCTGGAGCACCGCCCAGAATCCCACCCTGGCCGACAGCCATTCTGAAGATGGCAGCGGTGTAGGCTATTTTACCAGCACGGTGACCGACCTGAGTGGTTGCGGAACGGTGTATTACATCCGGGCCTATGCCACCAACAGCACTGGCACGGGGTATGGCAACCAGGTGACGGTCAGCACGGGTTTGGTTGGCACCGTAATCACTGCGGATATTACCGAGATAAGCTATTACACAGCCACTGCAGGCGGGAATGTAACGGATGACGGAAACTGCCCGGTGACCCAGAAAGGGGTTTGCTGGAGCGTCAGCCCCAATCCCACCACCGGGAACTGGAAAACCCAGGAGGGAGCGGGTTCAGGTGCCTTTGTTTCTTCAATGACCGAACTCCTGGCCAACAAGACCTATTATGTCCGGGCTTACGTTTCCAACAGCGTGGGGACCACTTATGGGGAAGAAAAGGTCTTTACCACTGCCACCCCAAGCACTCCCTACATTGGCCAGAATTATGCCGGTGGAATTATTTTCTACCTGGATGAGACGGGCGAACACGGACTGGTCTGTGCACCTTCCGATCAGGGAAGTTTCGTTTGGGGCTGCGCTGGGACCAATATCCCAGGAACCAGCACTGCCTTTGGCACCGGGGCGGCCAATACCGCTGCCATCGTGGTCAACTGCAGCCAGGATAACATTGCAGCCAGGGTTTGCGACAACCTGAGCCTGAACGGTTATAGTGACTGGTACCTTCCCTCTTATGAGGAGCTGAATTTAATTTTTCTTAATCTGTATTCTAACGGTCTTGGGGGAGATTTTAACTCGTATTACTGGAGTTCATCACAATTTGATTCAAGCAATGCCTATTACAGGCGACCATCCGAAGGGTATAGACAATGGAAGGGTTATAATTTTAGAGTTCGCGCAGTCAGGGCATTTTAGTCAAACAGTCTATTTTAGAATCCAATAGTTGGAAATAAGAAAACAGCCGCTGATTGTCAGCGGCTGTTCTTTTTTGGGTTCAGATATTCAGCGACTTTCTTTCTCATTTTTGATGGGGGAGTCGCTTTATTTTAAATTGAAATTTTAAGCAAGGGAAAAAGAAGACTTTGCTTACCGATTATTTGAAAGCATACACAACCCCAAGCGGTTACCCGTTGAATCCGATTGGTTTCCTGTCGGTAAATCCGGTTTCCTGTTCGCAGGTTTGCAGAAGGGTTTCGAAGAGGTCGAGGTCTTCGTTGAGGACCCGTTTCATAAGGAGTTGCCTGACCTGGTTTTCAATTTGTCCGCCGGTAAAGTCGAAGCGTTCGGCCAGGGTAAGGGCCATTTCGGGGCTTAGCTCGGGCAGCTTGCTGAGCCAGATCTGCTGGCGAACGCCGCTGCCTGGGCGGGGGAAGTCGATTTTAAGCAGGAAGCGGCGCTCAAAGGCCTTGTCGAGGTTGCCGGTGAGGTTGGTGGTGGCGATGAGGATGCCTTTGAAGTCCTCGAGTTCCTGCAGCAGGATGTTCTGGATGAGGTTCTGGGTGTGCGATATGCTATGAGATCCCCGGCCGATGTCGAGCCGGCGCGAGAACAGGCCATCGGCCTCGTTGATGAAGAGGATGGGCTCGGTGGGGGAGGTCTTGAGCGCGTCGCGGTAGTTTTCAAAGATGCGCCTGACGTTTTTTTCGCTTTCGCCAAACCACATGCTGCGGGTCTCGCTCAGGTCAACCATCATCAGGTTGCGGCGGGTCTTGCGGGCGATCTGAAGGGCCAGTTCGGTTTTGCCTGTTCCCGGCGAGCCATAAAAAATGGCGGTGATGCCGTGGCTGATGCCAAGGATTTTGGCCCTTTCCCTGTAACGGCTGAACTCCTCAACCCCCAGCAGCCGCTCCAGGTCGCTGATGCGGTCGTTGATCTCAGGGTCGAAGTGCAGTTCTTTTTTGGCGATCTTGTGGTGGAGCATCAGCCCCTCGGCAGGGACGGTCTGCTCAAAGAGCTCGGGGAAGTCGATGAACAGCAGGTTTTGTGAGGCACTGCCCAGGTTCAGGCTGCGGGCATCGTGGCCGGAGCCGCTCACTTCCAGTACCCCGGATCGCAAGAGCTCGTGCTTACCGGTTTGAATGAGGTGGTTGAACTCGACCTGTTCGCGGATGCTGCTGAAAACGATCTCGTAAAAGTTTTCAGGGTAATTTTCGGTTTTCCCGTTCAGGCAGGACAGGACAATGATCATCGTCACGATCTTGCTGCTGGTCTTGTTGAGCTTGCCATTGAGAAAATGCACATAGGGGATGTTCTCGCCCTGCCTGATCAAGTCTTCACATTCGTGCAGGAACTGCTCCACGGAGATGATGTCGTCTTCGCGGTCGTTGAGGGCCAGCTTCAGCTGGTCGAGCAGAGCAGGGAAAGTTAAGGGGGACTTTTTTCCCAGCAGGCTGTTGTCGGCTTTGCGAAGGACTTCCAGGACGTGGTTCGGAACGGTAAATGCCAGTTGGCTGAAGGCCTCCCTGCGTTTGTCGGCGCCCCCGATACGCTTGATCAGTAAACGTTGTTCCAGGGCTTCCAGGTTGTCGAGGATGGCCATCATCCGGACCATCTTGCAATTCATAAAACGGGCCAGCATGTCCATGGTGACGTTTTGTTGCAGACTCATCTCGGTAATGACGGCAAAGAGGACGGCCTGATCGCGGGTGACGGAAAGGAAGTCGGCCAGGGTGGTGATGGCGCTCTGCTCAGCCATCATCTTGAATTCAAGTCGGATCTCTTCGGCGCTCCAGGTGATGGATTCGATCAGCGACAGCAGATCGGGGGTGTTTTGACCGGATGAAAAATCCAGCTCCAGCTTTTCATTTTGTTCTTTTTGAGTGGTTTGTTTACGGGCCATTGGGTGCAATCTTTTCTTTATGAGCGTCTTAAATAATTTTCTGAATGGGGCAAAAAATTCCCGGCATATCTAAAATATGCAGACGTTTAACGTGTTAAATCCGGATGGGTATATGCAAATTTACGGGCAAAAAAAGAAAAAGAAAGTCCTTTTACCGATACTTATTAACATGTTGAAAACTTCAGAAAAATGGACGGCCAGCCAACAATAGCCCCAGTTAGAGCAACGCCTGGGAAAGCTTGGTGCCCCGCTGAGCGGAGATTGCATTTCCGCGCGTCCTGGTTTCCCATAAAGAACGCTCCTTTTTCTGATGGAGAAATTGTCAATATTATCAATATTATCATAATTATCACTTCCTCTTTTTGAGGATATCTCTGTCGGGGGAAATGGCATGGGGCATGGGGTTTGGGGTTTAGCCGCGTAGCGGCGACAGTATGGTGGAAGGAGCGCCCCCCCCTCTTCGTTAAGCCGCGTAGCGGCGACAGAATAACTGGGGCCAGCGGTGATTTGCCATAAATCGCAAAGCACTTATGGGAAAAGGGACCATCCCGAAGGAGCCGGCTGTATGAATCATTTCCGCGCTGAGAAATTATCAATATTATCAATATTATCATAATTGTCACTTCCTCTTTTTGAGGATAACTCTTCCGGGTGAATGGCATGGAGTATGGGGCACGGGGCATGGGGCTTCGCCTCCTCGCGTCTTCGCTTTTTTCTCTCCTTCTCTCAAGTCTCTCAAGTCTTTAAAGTCCCTTCAGTCTATCCCTAACAATTGGAACGCGGATGCCACGGATGAACTGCGTTCAGCGCGGATCCCCGCGGATAATGGCATGGGGTATGGAGATTGGGGCTGGGTTTCTCGTCCTCTCGTCTTTGCATCCCCGGTTTTTTCTCCTTTTCTCTAAAGTCCCTCAAGTCTCTTAAGTCTCGTCTTCACGTGTTCACGTCCTCGCGTCCTCGATCTTTTTTTGTGTTCATTGTCCTAAAACTTGAATGAATTTGTGGGGCAAAGGGAAATTGTCATTTTGGGGGACTGACAATATTGATAATTTTGATAATATTGATAATTTCTCTGATCCCCTGAAAAGGAAAGGCGGGTT
>JAZBOS010000143.1 GCA_036351255.1 Bacteroides sp. | reverse complement strand
TCTGGCTTTCCACGGCTCGACCGATGCGCCCACAGTAAGCGTATGGGAGACTGGCGTTGGCGCCGGACAGATCATCAGCGATTTCACCTATGGTGACTTTGCCGGATACCTTGAATTGCCCACAGCCGACTATGTTTTGGAAGTGCGTACCGCCGATGGTGAGACCACCGTTGTGGCTTACAGCGCACCCCTTGCCACCCTTGGCCTTGAAGGCGCCGCCCTTACAGTCGTAGCCTCTGGCTTCCTGAACCCTGCCAACAACAGCGACGGTGATGCTTTTGGTCTTTTTGTAGCCCTTGCCAGCGGTGGTGATCTGATCGCCCTGCCGGTCTACGTTGAAACTTTTGAAGTGACCTTTAACGTCGACATGACCTATGCTGAAGAATTTGACCCTGAAAGTGATGTTGTTTATCTGACCGGTTCTTTGTTTGGCTGGGCAGAACCCGGAACCGACCCTGACAACCAGACCATGACCCGCGTGGATGACTCAATGGTATGGACAAAAACTGTCGATCTGGCTGCTGGTGAATATGCCTATAAGTATTTCCTGAATGCCGGATGGGACGGTGGTGAATGGCAAGGTGGCGATGACCGCATGGTTACCGTAGAAGGTGATATGGTGATCAACGACTGGTTTGGCTACACATCCGATCCTACCAGTGTTAACGATATCATTTCCCAGGCTCAGCTAAATATCTATCCGAACCCTGCCCGCCAAATGCTGAACATCGTTTCCGACCAGGAGATCCGTGAGATCCGGATGTTTGACATGCTGGGTAAAGTGATCTATATGACTGAAGTAGAGAGTGATCGTTTCACGATGAATGTTTCTGGATTTGAAAATGGAATTTATTTCGTTCAGGTCCTGACCTCCAATGGGATATCTACCCAAAGATTACAAATTGCCAAATAGTGTGATTCTCTTCATTTATTTGGGTTGCGGGATGGCAGAAATGTCATCCCGCTTTTTTTATTCTAAAACCCTGGAGAGGCTTGCAGGGATTCATTCCCCGGGCCCTTCCCAGCACTTCTCTCTTTCTGGAAAAATCCTTCCAACCCCAGACCTCAGTCGTAGTTTAGTCGGGTTTTAGTCGTTTTGAAACGACTAAAACCCGACTAAACCCTGAGGATGGCAGATCATGATAAGGATGCTCGGGATTAACAGATGCATTTTTTCGCTCTGGATACATTATTGTGAAATTCTTAATTGAACCGTAGTTTAACCGGTGTTTAACCGGTTATAATTGGTTAAACACCGGTTAAACACCGGTTAAACTATGATTTTGAAATAAAAATCAATGTTTTGTGGAAATCCTGAACAGGTTTTCCAGATCAGAAAATAACAGGTTTTGCTTTTTACCAGGTTGTTCGGAGGAACTATACCTGGAGGATCTTTTCCCTGAGCAGGGCCAAAGCGCCCAGGGTGGCCCGGGTAATGTTGCGATCGCGTTGGTCGCCCAGGTGCAAGAGCTTGCTGGTGACCTGGCCGTGGAAGGCCACGGCGATCCATACCGTTCCTACGGGTTTTTCGGGGGTGCCGCCTGTGGGGCCTGCAATGCCACTGGTGGCCACGCAGAAGTCGCTGCTCATCACCTGGCAGCCGTTCAGGGCCATCGTCTCAACGACCTCACGGCTTACGGCACCATAGCGGGCCAGGAGCTCGTCATCCACCCAAAGGAAGCGTCTTTTGATTTCGTTGGCATAGGCAATGATGCTTCCCCTGAAATAGGCGCTACTGCCTGCCACACTGGTGATCTTATGGGCCAGAAAACCCCCGGTGCAGCTCTCGGCGGTCGCAAGGGTCAGGCCCTTTTCGGTGAGCAAACGGCCTATGATTGCTTCAAGGGTATCGCGGTCATAGCCCCAGATATATTGGGGGATGAGGTCCGCAAGTTTTTTTTCTTCCTTATCCAGGGCTTCTTTCAGGGCTGTTTCATTGGGGCCAGTGGCGCTCATCCTGAGGCGGACCATCCCGGGCGAGGGAAGGTAAGCCAGCCTGATGAAGGACGGCAAATTGTCTTCCCAGCGGGTAATGATCTCTGACAGGAAGGATTCGCCAACGCCCTGGGTAAGGACCGTACGGTGGAGGATATACTGCCCTTCCCTGCGTTTCTTCAATTCGGGCAGGATCTTGTCCTCGACCATGGCTTTCATTTCATAGGGGACGCCCGGCATGGCGACGCAGATCTTTCCGCTTTGTTCGAACCATAGTCCGGGTGCTGTGCCATTGGGGTTGCGCAGGATCCGGGCAGAGGCAGGTACCATGGCCTGTTGGCGGTTGAGATTGGTGAGTGGATAGTTGCGGCGGGCGAAAAGAGCCCTGACATCTTCCAGGACTTCCTCGCTGAGTATCAATTCAGTTTGGAAAAACCTGCACAAAGCCAGTTTGGTCACGTCATCGCGGGTGGGACCCAGCCCACCCGTCATCAGCACCAGGTCAGATCGTTGGAGGGCTTCTGCAAGAATGCGGTGAATCTCTGCTTCGTTATCGGTGACCACCGATACTTGCCTCACTACCATACCCGCTTCATTGAGCCTTTCGGCCATCCACGAAGCATTGGTATTGATAATCTGCCCGATCAGGAGTTCTTCCCCGATGGTGATGATCTCTGCATTCATTCCCGTATCTGGATTTATGGCTGCGAAGTTAGCAATAATAGGTATTTAATCAATTTATTCATACATTTGTCTTTTGTCCAAAGACACGATTTCCCAGAAATAATATACCCATGAAAGATTTTCAGGAATCAGAACTTATAATCAATCCCGACGGTAGTCTTTATCATATAAAACTCAAACCGGAAGACGTTGCCGACACGGTGATCCTCGTGGGTGACCAATCGCGTGTGGCTGTCATCTCCAAGCATTTTGACAAGATCGAGGTTAAGAAAGACAACCGCGAATTCACGACCCATACGGGCTGGCTTAACGGCAAACGCATCACCGTTATTTCGACCGGTATCGGAACGGACAATATCGACATTGTGGTCAATGAGCTGGATGCAGCTGTTAATTTTGACCTGGAGAAAAGGGAAGTAAAGAAAGAGCATACGTCCCTGGATATCATCCGGCTGGGAACGACCGGCGGGCTGCAGCCCAACCTTGAAGTTGATACATTTGTGGCATCCGCTTACGGACTTGGATTTGACGGACTGCTTAATTTCTATGCCTATGATGAGAAGATCCTGGAAACAGAGATCATCGAAGCTTTCAGGAAACATACCGGCTGGAACGAACGCCTGCCGTATCCTTATATCGTTAAATCATCTGACCGCTTGTTGCAGAAATTGGCTTATGACCTGCCGGCAGGCATTACGGCCACTGCCAATGGCTTTTATGGCCCACAGGGCAGGAAGTTGCGTATCCCCCTGGCCTTTCCCGAGCTGAACGAAAGGATTGAGAGTTTCCAATATGGCGAATACCGGATCACCAATTTTGAGATGGAGACCTCTGCGCTGTTTGGGCTGGGCAAAACACTGGGACATCATGTACTTACCATATGCGACATTATTGCCAACCGGGTGACGAAACAATTCAGTGAAGATTACAAGGCGTCGGTTGAGAAGATGGTTCAGCTGGTGCTGGGAAGGCTCACCTCATAAACCTGAAGGCCATGGAAGGCAATCTCAAAACCCGCGAAATGCAAGCCCTGGTCAGCCTGGTGGATGACCCGGACCTGGAGGTTTTCAAGCAGGTGTCGGAAAAGATTCATGATTTTGGCCCTGAAGCCATCCCTTACCTGCAAAAAGCCTGGGAAAATTGTTTTGATCCCCTGGTGCAAAGCCGGATTGAGACCTTGATGCACCAGATCCACTTTGATCATATCATCCTTGAACTGGAGCAGACCTTTGAACCCGGCTGCAAGGATTTGCTCTCTGTCTGGTCCATCCTTTCCAGGTATGAACATCCCGGGTTAAACGAGGAAGACATTCAGTTTGAATTGAATCAAATCCGCAAGGATATCTGGCTGGAGCTAAATGATAACCTGACAGCCCTGGAGCAGATCAAAGTATTCAACCACGTTTTTTTCGACATCCATGGTTTTACGGGTAATATCGACAATTATCATTCTGCTGGAAATTCCTTTATCAACCAGGTTTTACACAGTCGCAAGGGTAACCCCTTGTCGCTGAGTGTTATATACATGCTTGTGGCACAAGGGCTCGACCTTCCCATCTATGGGGTTAACCTGCCCGAACATTTTGTACTGGCCTATACAGGGAAGGCTTTTGACACCGAAACTATGCGGATGGAAGATCACAAGGTTCTGTTTTACATCAATCCTTTCAGCCGGGGGATGGTGTTTTCTTCGCAGGAGGTGGAAAAGTTTGTAGAACATCTCAATCTGGAACCTGATCCTGCTTATTTTGAACCCTGTAGTAACTGCGAAATCATTTTGCGGATGATCAATAACCTTGTCAATGCTTATGAGACCGATGGATTAAAGGATAAACAAAGGGAAATGGAGCACCTCAGGGCGGTGCTTCGAAAAAAGATAGAATCAGCCTGAGCCATAAAAAAAGGGGATGAGAAATCCCCTTTTTTATTGCTTTTCAGAGCCCCGAATGTCTCCGGGGTTTTCCTCATGACTTAATCGAAGATTCTAATTCAAACCTTCTGTCCCGGGCTCCAGGGGTCAACAGTTGGTTCACTTCGCTGTTTGCGGCGATCCCTAAGCCAATCTTATTTGACCAATGCCTCCTTGATTTTTGCCACGGGCAGTTTTTCGCCCATGCCTTCCGCTTCGATGGTCAGGAAAAGGCACTCAGTGCTGATGATCCCGGTTTTCAATGCCATAAAGAATACGGAGAAAATGGAAGCGTTGCGGGCACCCATTCCACGGAAGTCGTGCCTGATGACTTCGGCCCCCGTTGGCGGTACTTCCAGGCTCTGGTCGATGAAAAGGTAGCCTCCCTGCATTTTAGCGATCCGCTGTTTGTTGTGGGCCAACCCGTCGCTGGATGTGATCACCGCCATGTCGGGCACAGCGATGCCATGGAAATGGACCTCTTCGGGAGAAAGGTTCAATTCAGCCGTCGAGAACCCTACCCCCACGGTCACCGGATAGCTTCCTTTCTGGGTGATGGAAAGGCCCGAACGCATGGCGGCCTTCGCCAGGATTGAAGCGGCAAGCTGCACCCCTTCGCCTGCTGACCCACTTAGGATCATGGAGGTGGTTTTCTTCAGGTAGCTTTTGAATGAAGGAGCAATGGGGTTGACTTTTTCAAGCAGATTGTCGGTTTTTCTGCCCTGATGGGCGATGAAAGGTTTCCTGTTATTTAACCATTCGCCCATTTCCTTGCCTGCGCTTTGGGCGATCTCGCTTAATTTTCGCCTTGGATTCAGTTTCATGCCATAACTGGGACATATCTCCAGCACTTCCACCAGTGAAAACCCCCTGGTGGAGAATGCCACGGCCAGTTTATCGGAGATGTCACCAATACCCATGACCCGGCTGACATAACTTGCACCGGCGGTATGGGCCAGGGCGCAGATATCGTAACCGCTGAAGGGGTTTCCTTCGCGGGAAGTAGTGGTATTAAACCCATGCGGGGTCAGTCCACTGGTTTGCCCACCGGTCATCCCATAAAGGAAGTTGTCGTGGACCACCACGGTCATGTTGAGGTTAAGGCGTGAGGCTTCCATCAGGTGCTGGAGGCCAATGGTAGAACCACCGTCGCCAATGAAGACGATCACCTTCTTGCCCGGTTCTTCGGTGCCAAAAGTAACGCCTGCCCCCAGTGCTGATGAGCGGCCGTGCAGACCATGGATGGTATGGGTGTTGAGACATTTGTCGATGATGCCGTGGCAGCCAATGTCGGTGACCATAATCACATCGAGCGGGTTAAACCCCAGTTTTTCGAGGGCTTTGGTGGTATTTTTGGCAATCAGATCGTGGCCGCAGCCTTTGCAGAATGGCAAGGCATCGGTTTTCAGAAAGGGAATGTTCATCGTGTGACCTCCTCCATAATTTCCCTGGGGCTGATCATCTTGCCCAGGCTGCCAACAAAGGCAATGTTAGCGGGAATGTGCTGACCAAAGAGCAGGCTCCCAAACTGTTGGTTTATGTTTTCCTCGGCGATGACCACCCGCTCGTATTTCATCATCAGTTCAAGGTAGAAATCGGGGGTGGGGATCATGGTTTTGGGAATAAGCAGGGAAACCTTCTCGTGGTTTTTTCTAAGCATTTCCGTGGCATCGATGGCAGCCGAAGAGGTGATTCCATAGGCCACGATCAGTTTCCTGGCATCCTTTTGTTCGTCGAGGGTGTAATAGCCATGTGATTTCATCCGCTGAACGATTTTCTCTTCAAGCTTGCGGGTATTGCCCATGGACTCTTCGTTTGAGTGCTGCAGAATCCCGGTCAGGTCATGGGTTGAGGCGTTGAGCCTGACCTGATGGTTGCTTTGCGTGACGGGCAGAAAATCAGGAACAAAATCGGTAGGCTTGTAGGACTTGTATTCACCCTCGAGGTTGAAGAGTTTTCGTGTCGATGGCTGGATCACCCCGAGGGTGCTGAGGTCAAAACTTTTTTGGGTCATGACTTCTTCCTTTGAGGTGAGCAGCACCACAGGGGTACGGAGGTTCTGAGCAATATCGGCAGCCTTGGCAGCGAGGTCCCAGCAGTCGTTGAAGTCGGCGGTTGCCAGGACGGGGATGGGATGTCCTCCTGAAATCATGCCCCTGAGGAGGAGCAGGTCGCCCTGTGCTCCGCAGGTCGCGGTTCCGGTAGCAGGGCCCAGCCTTTGTACGAGAATGATAACCATAGGCAGTTCCATCATGTAAGCCATGTTGATGGATTCGACCATCAGGGCAAATCCAGGGAAAGAGGTGGCCGTGACTGGCAGTTTGCCGGTGGCGGAGAGTCCGCTCATCCATTGCAGGGTGGTAATCTCGTCAGGTGCCGGGAGCATGAGCTTCATGCGCTGGCTGCCATACTGATAGAGCAGGTTGGCAGGGGTGATGGGATACCCAATGAAGGCATCTGCCCCTGCGCGGGCCAGGGCTTCGATCATCAGGCGTGAGCCATCAATGAGGACTCGGTTCCCTTTAGTCTTTTCTTGCATAAACTACTCCTTTATTGATTAAGTTATCGATTTCGGATTCGGTAAGTTTCAGCCACTCTTCCAGGATTTGCCTGGTGTGCTCGCCATAGTGGGGAGGGGGCGAAAGTTGCTCCAGGGCCATGGGGTCGCTGGTGCTGAAAGCTACTGAGCGTACCCCTTTAATCTCCATCCCGGAATTGTATTGCCCCCTGAGGATCATAGGCTCAGATTCGGGGACTTCGAAAACCTCTTTCATATTGAAGACCCCCCCTGCAGGGATACGCTTTTTTTCGAGAATGTGCAGGATCTCTTCCCGCTTGTAATTACCGATACATTCCTGGATGATTGCGTTGATCACCCCTTTGTTGACAACGCGGTCCTGATTGCGGGCAAACCTGGGGTCTTCAGCCAGTTCAGGCCTTCCCAGTGCTTTAACCAGTTCGCGATATTGCTTATCCGTGCCGGCGGCAATGACGATGCCTTTGTTGTCTGCGGTCTGGAAGATCGTTCCGTAAGGTACGATGTTTGGATGGTCGGAGCCCATCCGTTGCGGGATGGTTTGTCCAACGAGCCAATTGGTAGCCTGGTTGGCCAGGGAAGCAATGCCCGCCCTGAACAGGGAGGCTTCAATATACTGGCCCTTGCCTGTGCGTTCGCGCTGAAGCAACGCCAGAAGAATGGCTTCCTTCACCTGGTGAGCTGCCAGGAGGTCCATCAGGGCAACGGGCATTTTGATGGGAGGTCCACCGGGCTCACCATTCATATAGGTAAACCCACTTTCGGCCTGGATGATTGCATCGAAGCCTGCCCGCTGGTTTCCCAGGCCATAGCCCGTGATGTGCGAATAGATTAAGGCCTCGTTATGCTTCTTCAGGGTTGGATAGTCTACCTTAAGTTTTTCAGCATCTCCCGGCTTATAGTTCACCAGGATGATGTCGCAATGCTGGGTGAGTTTATAGATCAATTCGAGGCCTTCGGGCTGGCAAAGGTCGGCGGCAAATGAAGATTTCCCCCAGTTAACGCAGGAAAAGTAGCCTGAGATATCGCTTTCGGCAGGCTCCTTAGGAAGCTTCCAGTTGCGGGTGACATCGCCTCGGGTCGTCACATTTTCAACTTTCAGGACTTGTGCTCCCAGTTCAGCAAGAAACATTCCCACGCTGGGACCTGCCAGTACAGCGGCCAGCTCCAGCACTTTAATACCTGATAATGGCAATTCGTTGTTCATAATCCTATACCTGAGGTTTGTCTTCATCCTTGAGGGAGGGCAGTTTACGCGGCGCCTTTTTTCCTGTCAGGTTGCCGATGATGATAAATAATATGGCTGCGCCAATGGCCACGTAAGTGTCTTCTATGCTGAGGACTCCCATTCTGCGAAGGACGATGTTGATCAGCACGGCGATTGTGCCACCCAGGAAAGCCAGGCGAACCCCTTCAATCTTTATCCAGCCGCGGCTGTAAATGCCCATTACAATGACGATGGCCCCGATAGCCCGGATGCCATAGGAAATATATGCCGTATCAAGGATGGCGCCAGAGCCGTAATAGGCCAGGGGAATAGTAAAGAGGTTGACGAGGATCACCAGTTTGCGTGCCGTAGAGATGAGCTTCTGGTCGGGTGCGGTTTTGTTGATGATTCCGTGATAAATGTCCTTGGTGGCAATGGTGACTACAGCAAAGTTGACAGGCCCTACCGTCGAAAGAATGGCGGCCAGGATGCCCGCAAGGGCAATGCCTCCCAGGATGGGATGAATGAATTCGGGGGTTACCATCAGGGTGGGCAGCACCATTTTGGGATTGATCACCTGGAGGGCATTGTCCCAAAGGGGGCTGTCAGCGCCCTGGAGGCTGAAGAAATTGCCGGTTTTGGCTACCAGCCCGAGCAAGGCCACAAGAATTCCGAAGGGAGCAATGATAAAAGCGGAGAGGATAGCAGATTTTTTAGCAATGGCAGCGGTGCGGGCAGCAAAGATGGGCTGGATGCTTGCCTGCCCTGCCATCCCACCCAGGACGCCGCCCAGGATAAGGCTCCAGGCATAGCTCAATCCACCGCTGAAGGGATTATACAAGTTGGTTGGTGACCCCTGGGCGATCATGGCATCCTTCAGGGCATCCAAGCCTCCCACCTGGTGGATGCCCAGGAAGGCAGCGGTGCCAATTCCCAAAAACATAACCAAAACATGGATAATTCCCGTAATGGCAAGGGCGTGCATCCCACCAACGTAGGTGTAAATGGTGATGACCACCGAAGAAATGATCACCGATTGCAGCCAGGGGGTTCCGAACATGGCGGATATTACGCTGGAGGCAGTTTGTAACTGGACAAAGGCCAGGATGATGTAGGCAAACAAAAAGGCGATTGCCGAAATGGCGCGGGCGCGTTTCCCGAACAGGTTTTCCAGCATCTCGCTTACCGTATGCACATTGTTATCGCGGTAGTGGCGTGCCACGGTAAAGCCAATGATTATCATTCCAATGGCGGTGGAGATGTTATAGAGGATGGGTTGCAGGGTTCCTGAGGTAAAGGCTTTTTCGCTGACCCCAATGGTGCTCATGCCCCCAAGCCACTCGGATGCAACGACAACGGCACAGGCCACAATACCTAAATTGCGGCCGGCTACGAGATAATCGGCCGCGGAACGGCTGGCTACTTTTTTTGTTAATAAAGAAATCAGGGTAATAAGGGTAAAATAGGCAATGACTATCAGCAGATAAGTATTCATAGAAAAGAAATTTGGTGGTTTTAACAAGGTTTGTTTTCAGAAGAAATGCTGAAACTTCTTATCCGCTGTTGAGATACATGGCCTTAATGGGATTCAGGTTTGAAGCTAAGATTGAAAGTGGTTTTAAATGGCCGATTGTGGCGGCAAAAATAAAGAAATAAAAGCACAAGCAAAAGTTTTCGGGCTGGCATTTTCAAGCACAAATCTTTTTCAGGCGAGGAGTTTAAAACTGCAAAAAATAAAACCTTCAGGAATTCCCTTATAGGGCTTCCAGAACCTTTTCCATTTGAATGCCTCGCGATCCCTTTACAAGGATATGGTATCCCCTTAGCTGGTTGTTCGATAGCCAAAGGCATGCCTCAGAAACATTGCTGAAGACCAACTGGTGATCAGAGGGTTTGGCTATGGCCTTAAATTCGGGACCTACCAGGATGATGCGTTCAAAGTTCATTGCTTCAAGGGTCCTGATGATATGACTGTGTTCTTGCTGGCTTACATCGCCCAGTTCAAGCATATCGCCCAGTATCACTGCTTTGGGAGTTTTCCCGAATCCTGAAAAATTTTCGAGGGCAGCAGCCATACTGGTAGGATTTGCGTTGTATGCATCCAGGAGGATGACATTCCTTCCGTTGTCGATCCATTGCGAGCGACTGTTGGATGGGACGTAGCCTTCAATGGCTCGGATGATGTTTTCAGGACTTACGCCGAAAAACAGGCCAATGGCAATGGCTGCCATTATGTTTTCAAAATTGTAGGCTCCGACCAAGCGCGTGTGGATGGTCCCTGAAATGCCTTCAGCAGTCTTTCCCAGCGCCTTGTTTGCCTGAAACGCAACACTGAGGAAGGGGCTTTCTTCGGTAATCATTCCGGAACAATGTTGTTCCGGGCTCCTGCCATACAAGACTTTGACAGCATCGCCAGCTTCTTTCATAAGCCCAGGGTTGTCGCCATTGATAAAAAGGGTCCCATTGCGGCTCATCACGCTGCGATACAATTCAGTTTTCGTTTTTACAATGTTCTCCAGGCTGCCGAATCCTTCCAGGTGGGCTTTGCCGATATTAGTGATGATCCCATAATCGGGCAGGGCCAGTGCGGACAGTTCCCCAATCTCACCCATGTGGTTTGCCCCCATTTCGATAATGGCGATCTCATGGGCTTGATTTAAGTCAAGCAAAGTCAGGGGAACTCCAATATGGTTATTCAGGTTTCCCTTGGTGGCAAGGGTGTGAAATGTGGTGGCCAGAACTGCATGGACCAGTTCTTTGGTAGTGGTCTTTCCGTTAGAACCTGTAATGCCAAGCACAGGAATGTGAAACTGCTTACGGTGGAACAGACTGAGTTGTTGAAGGGTGTCTTGAACATCAATGGTTTCAAAGATCCGTTCATCCTGAGGAGTAATTTTCTCGTCGACCACGGCGGCAATACACCCTTTTTCAAGGGCTTGGAGGGCAAATTTATTTCCGTTGAAGGAAGGCCCCTTCAGGGCAAAAAAAATGGCTCCGGATTCAGCAAGCCTGCTGTCAGTGCATATGGTATGACCACTTGATACCAGTTGATCCAGCTTTTTTAGCAGTTCTTTTTCCATTGCCGCTAAATTAAATAAAAAACCCCATCCGCATCTGCGAATGGGGTTGCAAAAATATTGAATCCCTAATTAATATCCTACGGGGCTGCCAACCCGGATCATTGCACAGCGGAAACCAATGTCGTTGGTCGCTTCATTCTGATCGAGGAAGCGGCGATTGCCAGGAACGATCCAGTACACACGATCTTTCCAGCTACCACCTTTATAAACACGGGCTTCGTCATTGATCAGACTTGATACGCTGTATTCGTACATGATCTTATCGGGGTCTTCACCATCTTCATCGGCAAAGTAAATGCTTGACATCAGGTCGCCGTCACGATATCCAATGTTGTCGGCATAGCGGTAATTGCGGCGGGTGACATTTTCCTCCACCGTAACATCGCGGCTGATAAGTCTACCAAATTCATCCTTCGGAACCGGGTTGCCTTCAGCATCCAGTTCATAGGTTTGGAAGACGTTACCGCGATAAGGGCGGAAATCAGAAACATCTTCGTGAGAGAGGGGCCTGTACACATCCAAAACCCATTCGCTGACGTTTCCTGCCATGTTATAGAGGCCATAATCGTTGGGCCAATAGGCGAAGACGGGAACGGTAGCTTCACCACCATCATTCAGGTTTCCTGCCACACCCATATAGTCACCACGGCCACGCTGAATATTGGAAAGGAAAATCCCCATGGTTTTTCTTTCACTGCTTCTAACGTTGTGTCCGCTCCAGGGATAGAGACGGCGTTCCACCACGCGCTCATAAACGGTGTTGCCGATAAGTCCGAGGGCTGCAAACTCCCATTCTGCTTCAGAGGGCAGGCGGTAGGAGGGGAGCAGGATGCCATCGGTCCAGCGCACCTGACGTTCGCCAGTGCCTCTGGGGTCAAGATCGCGCATGCTATTCCTTACCAGACCTTCATACTGGCCAGCAAGATAGGCTTCCGTGTTGAAGTTATTTTCATTTCTTTGATCCGGATCCCAGTCGAGGATGCCTTCGCGAATCAGGATCATTTCATTGACCCTGTCGGTACGCCAGGATGCGTATTCAGAGGCCTGAACCCAGCTGACTCCGACGACCGGATAATCGTTGTAGGCAGGATGGCGCAAATAGTTCTGGACGAAAGGCTCGTTGTATGCCAGAGGATCGCGCCAGACAAGGGTATCTGGCAGGGCTTTGCGATACACCTCGGGATAAGTTTCTCCAAAAACCCGGTCGATCCAATAGAGATATTCGAGGTAATCGAGGTTTCGTACTTCTGTCTCATCCATATAGAAAGAAGAAACAGTCACCCTGCGGGGGATGTTATTCCAGTCGAACATGACATCCTGTTCGGTGCGTCCCATCACGAAGGTACCTCCTTCTATAAAGACCAGACCAGGTCCGGTTTCCTGTTCCTGGGTAGCGGCGACTTCAAAGCCGCCAGTTTGAGAATCGTTATAAAGCCATCCAGTTGTGGGGGAGGATTGCTTTTTACAAGAAAAAAGGAATGCAGATGCCAAAATGGCCACAGAAACTGCAATCAGACTTTTGGGATTCCTTGACATAGAGGTGTTTTTTGAATGTGTACAAAAATAACTAAAAACTCGGACAGTTTAGTATGCGATAGCGCATGTTTTTGGGCTTGCAACGTAAATTCAGTAAAACACTTATTTCGTGCGCGCCGTGAAAAATTCCTGAAAAACCCGACAATGAATGATCGTAGCTATAGGCTACCCGGTATTTCCCCTGGTTGAGGCCCAACATAAAAATCAGGGTTTCTGGGAGGCTGAAATCCTGTCTTATCCAAATGCCAGCCACTATTTTTGAGATTCCAGCATAAAAACCATAGTTGATTCTGTTGAAAGGGGCCTGATGCTGAAAGATAATGTTAGGCGAAATGAAGAACGTTTCCTCTCTCATGTAAGCTGGCCCGGTTTGGGCCAGGGGGATGTGAAAACCCAGATGGGCAGTGATCTTCAATGGGAGGGGGTGGTTGCCAAAGAGGCTTTCTTCCGGCCGGGTTAAATGATGAATGGCAGCTCCGCCATAAAACCGCTCATTATATAATAGTATGCCTGCAGCAAAGTCGGCAGCGTGTCGCCAGGTTTGATCGGGAGGGGTTTCAGTAATGGGTAGCGTTTCTCCGGTGGAAGGATCGAACTGGTCGGGGAAAACCAGGTTGTTCCAGTTCAGGTCCTTTCTCAAGTATCCAGCCTGTGCCCCAAAATTCAGATGCAGATCGCGTCTGAGCTGAAGATGGAGGCTGTAGATGGCGCTGATGTTGTTACGCATGATCAGGCCGCCCTGATGGTCGCTTGTTGCCAGAATTCCCAGGCCGCCCCTGAGAGCCTCAACGGGTTGGTCGTAAGAGAAATTAAAAGTAGAGAAAGTTCCGAAGTCGGGATAAGGCTGGTTGCGGTAATTGAAGACCAACCGGCTGCATTCAAAAGTGCCTGCAAAAGCCGGGTTTAAATAGGTGGGGGTAGAAAAATGCTGAGAGAAAATGGCATCCTGCCCTGATAAATAAACAGGGTAGGTCATTGAAAAAGCAATGAAAACCAAACGAATCTTTACATCTTTCATTTAGAAGGGATGGCTTATTCCACTTTTACTTTAACGTGGAAAATTGCCGATTGTTACGAAGGTTATTAAATTCATCGATGTAACGAATATTTACTAGTGTCTAAATGCCTGAATTTGGCATGTTCATTGAAAAAACACCGCAGAAAATATTGGTCAGAAAAAAACGTTTTAAACAAGTACCTTTGCTTCCTGTTATATATTCGGGCTTATAAAGTTAATGAGCAATCCGCTGGGAAATAGCCGCTGTTAATGCACAAAGCCCAGTAACCCGATAGAGAGATGATTAAAATTTGCAGCTTTTTTCTGGTTCTCCTGACCTTCCCTGTTTTTCTTTTCGGGCAGAATAACGCCCGGGAATTCCGGCTGGACTGGCAGAGCCCCGAGAGAATCCAGCCTGCTCCTGAGTATTTTATTGACCTGGTTAAGTTTTCCGGTGCCGTTTATGGCGATTCGCTGGACAACATTCCTATGTTTACATACCGGGTGAAGAATACGGTACCTCATTTTAGGGTGGAATTCAATTTGCAGCAGGAAGCGTTTGTACCGGTAAGCATGGAGGAAAGGCGTATTCTGGAAGAAGCTGGTTTCCCATTTTCTGACATTGAGTTGTTTCAGGGGCAACAGCAGGTTCGAAAGGAAGCATTTTCGGTGGTTTCTTTTTTCCCAATCCGCAAGAATCCCTCCACAGGAGGTTTTGAAAAACTAGTCTCGTTTATCCTTAAGGAAGAGACTATTTATGATGCCGCAATTTCCTATGAACCGGTTCAGGAATATGTTTCGAATTCGGTGCTTTCAAGTGGGACTTGGTATAAAATTTGCGGGAGTGAAACCGGAGTCTATCAGCTGACTTATGATGATTTGGCTTCCCTGGGGGTGGCCATGGGGGGGCTTCAAAAATCAAATATCAGGATCTTTGGTCACGGGGGGGGGATGCTTCCCGAGGATAACAGTACTCCCCGTATCGATGACCTGAAAGAGTTGGCCATCTTTGTTTCAGGAAGTCAGAGCGGTACGTTTGGCCAGAACGATTACATTCTTTATTACAATGAATCGCCCAATCAATGGACTTTTGATCCTGTTGAAAAAGTATTTAATCATCAGTTGCATTTGTATTCGACTGAGAACTGTTATTTCCTGACCACTGACAAGGGAGTGGGAAAAAGGATTGCCTCACAGAGCAGTTTGCCTGAAACGGCCACCCATACGGTAAGCACTTTCCAGGATTATGCCTATCATGAACGAGAACTGGATAACCTGATTGGAAGCGGCCGGGTATGGTTTGGTGAGGTGTTTGATGCCACGCTGATCAGGGAATTCACCTTTGACTTTCCTGGGCTGGTATTGAATGAGCCTGCAAGGCTAAAATCATACGTTGCTGCGCGGTCTACAGAGAACAGTTCATTTTTGGCCAAGGCGGGAAACGGCCAGATGACCCAAGGGGTGAACAGGATCTTTCTGGCAAACTACAATGGACCCCATGCTAATATTTCGGTTGATTCCATGTGGTTTAACCCCGTACAGGGCGATCAGATAAAGGTTACCTTGACATATAACCGGCCTGTTGCAGGATCAAGGGGCTGGTTAAATTACCTTGCATTAAATGTGACTCGCCTATTGCAGTTCACCGGCCCCCAGATGGCGTTTAGAAATGTGCACGTGATGGGCGAGGGCCATATTGCACAATACAATTTGGGTAACTCAACCAACCAGCTGAAGGTTTGGGATGTCACCGATCCATTCGAAATCAGGGAGCAGCAGACTGGGTTGAGTGGGAACACCCTGCAATTCAGGCAAACGGCAAGCGTTTTGCGGGAATTTATTGCCTTTGATGGGACCTCTTTTAAGCGTCCCGTGCTCAAAGGACATGTTGAAAATCAGAATTTGCATGCCATGCAGGCTTCTGACATGATCATCATTGTGCCGGAATTTTTGAAAGGGGAGGCACAACGACTTGCAGACTTTCGCAGCGAGCATGACGGTTTGAGCGTTTCGGTGGTTACCACTGACCATGTTTACAATGAATTTTCTTCGGGGACTGCTGACATTGGGGCCATAAGGAATTTTGTCAAGATGTTTTATGACCGGGGGGAAACGGAAGCCCAAATTCCACGGTACCTGTTATTGTTTGGAAACGGAACCATTGACAACCGGGATTTGCAGGGATTCGGCGGTAACCCCATACCCACCTTTCAGAGCGAGAACTCACTGCAGCCTGACCGGTCGTATATGACTGATGATTTTTATGGATTGCTTGATGATTCGGAAGGGCAGGATGCCAATGGAAGTCTGGATATCGGCATCGGGCGTTTGCCGGTAAGAACCCTTGAGGAGGCAAAAACTGTGGTGGATAAGATCATCAGGTACGATCAGCGCATTCCTGGTATGGATCCGGAACAAGACAACATGCAAAATATTGGGGTGGTTTCCAACTACGCTGACTGGAGAAATCTGGTGGTTTTGATTGCGGATGATCAGGATAACAATACGCATATCAGGGACTCGGAAACCCTGGCCGGGATTATGGAAGATCAATTTCCCCTTTTTAATGTTGACAAGATTTACCTTGATGCTTATCAGCAGGTTACCCTGGCCGGAGGAGCAAGATATCCGGATGTGAACCAGGCCATTAATGAGCGGGTGAATCAGGGTGCTTTACTTATCAATTACATTGGTCACGGTGGAATCATGGGCCTGGCCCATGAACGCATCGTGACCTTTGAAGACATTGCCACCTGGAACAATTATTACAATATGCCGGTATTTATGACGGCTACCTGTGAATTTTCAAGCTTTGATCACCCCGATCCTGATGATGTCACGGCAGGGGTAAGGATTTTTATGAAGCCTGATGGTGGTGCAGCCGCATTGTTTACCACCACTCGCCTGGCATGGTCGGGTCCCAACCTGACCTTGAACCGCAACTTTATGAATGTTGCTTTTGAACTGGATCCACAAGGGAAGTATTACCGGCTTGGGGATCTGATCAGGCTTTCAAAAGTGAATAGCAGCGGACAACTGGAACATTGGCGTATCCGTAATTTTGTATTGCTTGGCGACCCATCCATGCAAATGGCGTATCCCCAATATCAGGTTGTGACCGAAAGTGTGGCAGATACAATCAAGGCCTTTCAGCAGGTGACCGTGAGTGGCTACATTGCGGATGAGACAGGGAATCCGGTTCCGGGATATAACGGTGTGGTTTTTCCCAGCGTGTATGATAAAAAAATGAATTACACCACGCTGGGTCAGGATTCCGATAGCCAACAACTGGATTTTAATATTCGGAATGCTTTGCTATACAAAGGAAAAGCCAGGGTGACAGATGGTCAGTTCAGCTTCTCATTCATTGTCCCTCAAGATATTGCGTATAATTTTGGAAGTGGGAGGATCAGTTATTATCTTGATAATGGGGAAAAGGATGGCAATGGTTTTTTCGAAGATTTTATCATTGGGGGCAGCCTGGTCAATTATGATCCAGATCAGGAAGGCCCCGATATCAGATTGTTTCTGAACGATACCACTTTCGTGTCGGGTGAAACGACCAATCAGAATCCCTTATTACTGGCGCTCTTGTTTGATGAAAGCGGAATAAACATTACCGGAAGAATAGGGCATGATATTGTTGCGATTCTAAACGAGGAGACTTCAAGCCCGGTGGTTTTAAATAACTTTTTCGAGGCTGATTTGGATGATTTTCAGCGAGGCAGGGTGATTTATCCCTTCAATGGTTTGCCGGAAGGACGCCATACCCTTTCGCTCAGGGCATGGGACGTTCATAATAACCCCTCTACGGTTTCCATTGAATTCATTGTCAGCCGGACTGCAGCACTGGCCCTGGAGAATTTGATGAATTACCCCAATCCCTTCAGGGATTTTACCCAATTTAAGTTTACCCATAACCAGCCCTTTTCAGAACTCGATGTAACTATTGAGATATTTGACCTCAGTGGCAAGCTCATGCAAACCATTGAGACGACTGTAAACTCCCCCAGTTATCAATCGCCTCCCATTCCCTGGGACGGAAAAGATCAGGAAGGAAGGACTATCGGGAATGGCATTTACCTTTACAGGCTGATTTTGCAGACACCTGATGGAAACGTTTCCACCATGACCCAAAAGCTTGTCGTATTACGGTGAAAGATAGAAATGGGAGACACATGACAAAAGGCAGGGATTCACAATTCATTGCAATATGGAAGGCTTTAATTCGTTATATTTGCATTCCGAAAAAAGCACGTTCTTTTTCAAAGCGAAGAATTTATTCAGTTGTTTGCAATTTTTTTGGTTTTCCCTGAATACGGGACAAATTGTTAGCAATGCAGGCTTAAAATCTTAGAAAAAAAGGGTCAACAAGCCTCAATGAATGGTATAAATAACAAATTTCACATGAAGAATAAGATAAATAAGGTATTGCTTGTTTTGGTGGTGTTGGTTTCTCCTTATGGACTTTTTGCACAGGAATACACCGACGTATTGGGTCAGCGGTTGAATACCATTACGACTGCGGTACCTTTTTTAATGATTGCACCTGATTCGCGTGCGGGAGCTATGGGTGATGCTGGGGTATCCTCTTCGCCCGATGCCAATTCGATGCACTGGAATCCGGCCAAGTATGCTTTCATTGAACAGGATATGGGGTTTGCCATGAATTATACACCCTGGCTGCGTGCCCTGGTGCCTGACATTAACCTCTCCTACCTCAGTGGTTTTAAGCGTTTGGATGATTTGCAAACCCTGGCCTTTTCTCTGACTTATTTTTCTCTTGGAGAGATCAATTTTACAGATGAGGCAGGGGAGTTTCTGTTCCCCGTTAAACCCAATGAATTTTCCATTGATGTTGCTTATGCCCGAAAACTCGGTGAACACATCTCTGGTGCAATTGCAACTCGATTCATATACAGCAACCTGACTCAGGGCCAATTTGTGGGGAGTATTGAAACGAAACCAGGTTGGGCCCTGGCGGCTGACGTCTCTGCTTTTTATACGCGGGAATTGGATCTCGGCCGGACACCTTCTATTCTTTCTGCCGGACTTAACATTTCCAATATTGGAAACAGGATCTCGTATTCTGATGAGATCAATGCCAATTTCATACCAATCAACCTTCGTATGGGACCTTCGCTGACTTTTATCCTGGATGATTACAATCAGTTAAGTCTGATGGTGGATATAAATAAATTGCTTGTCCCTACGCCGCCCATTTATGAGCGTGATGACACCGGACAACTGGTTATTGGTGATGATGGGGAATATGTAATTGCATCAGGGAAAGATCCGAATCGTTCGGTGGTTGCAGGTATTTTTGGGTCCTTTACAGACGCGCCGGGTGGATTCAAGGAAGAAATAAATGAATTGACTTATTCGGCTGGGGCTGAGTACTGGTACGACAAGCAATTTGCTATTCGTGCCGGATATTTTCACGAACATAGAACCAAGGGTGACAGGAAATATGTCACATTGGGGATAGGTTTAAAATACAATGTCTTTGGATTGGATTTTGCTTATCTGGTTCCTTTGGCACAGCGCAGCCCACTTGAGAATGTATTGCGTTTTACCCTGCACTTTGACTTTGATGCTCTTCAGCAGGGGCAATAAAACCCAACCTGGGATTTTTAATTAATCGGGTCATGTTCCCTGGGTTTTCCGGAAGAACATTGACCTTTTTTTAAAAAGGGATATGGATTTTCGCGTTGGATTTGGCTATGATGTTCACCGCCTGGGAGTTGGTCGCCCGCTGGTTCTTGGAGGTATTACAATCCCCTATCATAAAGGTGGAATAGGTCATTCGGATGCCGATGTGTTGATCCACGCTATTATGGATGCCTTACTGGGGGCAGCCGGATTAAGGGATATCGGATTTTATTTTCCTGATCAGGATCCTTCCTTTAAGGATATAGACAGTAAGATCCTGCTTCAAAAGACTTTTCAATTGGTAAAGGAGAAGGGGTTTTCTTTAGGCAATTTGGATACTACCGTATGCCTGGAAAAGCCAAAAATTGCCGGTTTAATTCCTGAGATGCGGAAAGTGCTGGCAGAAATCCTTGAAGTGGAAGAAGGATTGGTTTCAATCAAGGCAACCACTAACGAAGGAATGGGTTTTACTGGCCGGGAAGAAGGCCTGAAAGCATACGCAGTGGTGCTTCTGATAAAAAAGTCCTGAAAAGAAAAATTATCTTCTTAACTGGAAGTTGGTCCCCAGGTATACTTTCCTGACTTCTTCGTCCATAGCAAGTTCTTCGGATGTGCCTGCCTTTAGAATAGATCCTTCAAAAAGAAGATAAGCACGATCGGTAATGGAGAGGGTTTCATGAACATTATGGTCAGTAATCAAAACCCCGATATTCTTTTCCTTAAGTTTTGATACTATATTCTGGATGTCTTCCACGGCAATGGGATCTACCCCGGCAAAGGGTTCATCGAGCAGGATAAATTTTGGGTCAACTGCAAGGGATCGTGCAATTTCGGTGCGTCGGCGTTCTCCTCCGGAAAGCGTAATCCCCTTACTTTTACGGATGTTCTGAAGACCGAATTCCTCCAGGAGATTTTCCAGGCGTATTTTTTGGTCAGCCTTGGACATTTTGGTGAATTCGAGAACAGCCTTAATGTTGTCCTCAACGCTCAAATTCCGAAATACGCTGGCTTCCTGCGCCAAATACCCGATGCCTTTCTTTGCCCTTCGGTACATGGGCTCGTCTGTTATCTCTTGATCATCAAGAAAAATTCTTCCTTCGTTAGGTTTGATGAGGCCAACCATCATGTAAAAAGTTGTTGTTTTGCCTGCACCATTGGGCCCTAGCAAACCAACGATTTCACCCCTGCTGACTTCAACAGAGACATGATTCACCACTACGCGTTTTTTATATTTCTTTACCAGGTTATCGGTGTGTAGCCTCATAGAAATTGAATATTGAATTTGTAATACTAAAAAATGAATGCGTTATTCTATTTCTTCTGAAGGGCCTCCCAGTATTCGACAGCGCGTCGAAGGTGCGGAATCACAATGGTTCCACCAATGATGTTGGCAATGGAAAAAACTTCAAAAACTTCTTCATGGGTTACCCCAAGTTCGTGGCATTTTTCCACGTGATATTTAACGCAATCGTCGCAACGCAACACCATGGAGGCAGCGAGCCCAATCATTTCCTTTGTTTTTGCCGGAATTGCACCATCTGAATAAGTATTGGTGTCGAGATTAAAAAGTCTTTTCAATACCAGGTTGTCAGCGTCCATGATTTTATCATTCATTCGCTGCCGGTAATCATTAAATTCCTTTACAAGATCACTCATTGATTTAAACTTATATTATCCCTTCGTTTAGAATATCGTGCAAATGTACGACACCTTTATAGATGTTATCATCAACGACGAGCAATTGGGTAATATTATGCTTGCGCATAAGTTGCAGGGCATCTACAGCAAGGGTCTCTCCGGTTATGGTCTTAGGGTTAGAGGTCATGATATCGCGCGCCATCACATTGGAAAGGTCTGAATTTCGCTGAAGCATCCGCCGCAGGTCGCCATCCGTGATGACTCCAACCAGTTTTTCACCGTCAACCACCGCAGTGACGCCGAGGCGTTTTCCTGAGATTTCGAAGATCACCTCACGAAGGGGGGTGTCTAGGTTCACCCGGGGCTTTTCGTTTGAAGGGAACAGGTTGTTTACCTTAATGTAAAGTTGTTTGCCCAATGATCCACCAGGATGGTATCGGGCAAAATCGCTGGTGGAAAATCCCCGGCATTGAAGCAAAGCTACTGCCAATGCATCGCCCATGACTAACATGGCTGTCGTACTTGCGGTAGGAGCCGGATTGCCAGGGGTGGCTTCCTTTTCCACAGTTGTGTTAATGATCAAGTCAGCCTGTTGTGCCAGATAAGAGTTATTATTGCCTACCATTCCAATCAGCATGGCCCCGAGCGACTGAAGCATGGGAATAAGGATCTTGATCTCAGGGGTGTTCCCACTATTGCTTAAACACATGACAACATCATCGGGCTGGACAATGCCCAGATCACCATGAATGGCATCGGCTGCATGCATGAAAATGGCCGGTGTCCCGGTGGAGTTAAAGGTGGCTACGATCTTTTGGGCAATGATGGCACTTTTGCCAATCCCCGTGATAACCACTCTTCCCTTGCAATGTAAGATACTTTCCACACCGCGGGCAAAGTCATTATCAATATAATTTTTGAGGTTGTTTATCGCAAGTAATTCCGTGTCGATGGTCTGCAGCGCAATATCCTTGATTTCTTCTAGTGATTTCACGGTAAAGCTTTGGAAAATTAATTTTGTACTGAACGTTTAATGTGCTAAATTTACTCTACAAACCTACGTGAATTTTTGCAAACCTTAAAGCGGCTGTAAAAATTAGTGCGGTTGTTTTCGGCAGCCTTGGTTTTGATTTTAAACTGAATAATTACTTAATGTTTTAGTCTGTGGCGTCATGGAAGTCAAAAGTGAGGTATCGTTAAAGAACCTTTTAAAGGAAATATTCGGATACGATACTTTTAAAGGCGATCAGGAAGAAATAATCCGGCATTTAATGTCGGGTCGTGATGCCTTTGTAATCATGCCAACCGGGGGAGGTAAATCAATGTGCTACCAGCTGCCAGCGCTTATCAGCAAAGGCACTGCCATTATTGTTTCGCCGCTCATAGCCCTCATGAAAAACCAGGTGGATGCAATCCGAAATTTTGCTTCTTACAATGGGATTGCCCATGTATTAAATTCTTCCCTGACCCGTGCAGAAATCCAACAGGTAAAGAAAGACTTGACAGATGGTCTTACCAAGCTTTTGTATGTGGCGCCTGAATCGCTTACCAAAGAGGAGAATGTCGAATTCCTGAAGGATATTGATATTTCGTTTTTTGCTGTCGATGAAGCTCATTGTATTTCAGAGTGGGGGCATGATTTCCGGCCGGAGTACCGGCGACTGAGGCCCATAATCCAAGCCCTGGATAAGCGTGTGCCGGTCATTGCCCTGACTGCAACAGCTACGCCGAAGGTCCAGCAAGATATTCAGAAAAACCTGAATATGGTTGATGCCAGGGTGTTTAAATCCTCCTTCAACCGGCCTAACCTATATTATGAGGTCCGGCCAAAAAGTGAAAGCTCCATTAAAGATATAATCAGGTATGTAAAGGCACAGGAGGGCAAATCGGGGATTATTTATTGTCTGAGTCGCAAAAAGGTTGAAGAACTGGCCGAAACACTGCAGGTAAATGGCATCCGGGCGATGCCTTATCATGCGGGACTGGATTCAGCTGTCAGGGTAACCAACCAGGATAAATTCCTGATGGAAGATGCTGAAGTCATTGTGGCTACCATTGCCTTTGGCATGGGAATTGATAAACCTGATGTAAGGTATGTGATTCACTACGACATGCCCAAGAGCCTTGAGGCCTATTACCAGGAAACTGGCCGGGCGGGCCGTGATGAAGGGGAAGGGAATTGCATTGCCTTTTATGCCTATGAGGATATTCAAAAACTGGAAAAGTTTCTGAAGGGTAAACCTGTTGCAGAACAGGAAATTGGGATGCAGCTATTAATGGAAACTGTCTCCTATGCAGAGTCCTCAATATGCAGGCGGAAGACCTTACTTAATTATTTTGGCGAGGTTTTTCATGAAGAGAATTGTGGGTCCTGTGATAATTGTTTAAATCCTAAAGAAAAGTTTGAAGGAAAAGAATATATTTGCCTGCTGATAGAAGCCGTTTTGGCTGTTAAACAACTTTTCAAACCAAAACATGTAATTAACGTTCTGATGGGAAAAGCAAGCACAACCATAAAGAACTGCAAACATCATCAACTGGAGGTGTTTGGGAAAGGGGCCGATAATGATGAGAAATTCTGGTACGCAGTCATGCGGCAGAGTCTCGTTGAGCGACTGCTTGAAAAAGATATTGAAGATTACGGTACCCTGAAAGTAACCAAGGCGGGAAAAGAATTTCTGGATAAGCCCCGTTCGGTGAAGATGAGTAAGGACCATGATTATGATAATCCTTCTGAAGGAGATGGGTTGACAGGAATGGGGCAAAAGACCAGTGCCACCGATAAAGTCCTTTTTGCCTTGCTTAAAGACTTAAGGAAGGAAATCGCACGAAAAAATAATTTGCCACCCTTTGTGATCTTTCAGGATCCTTCGCTTGAAGATATGGCTATTCAGTACCCGGTGAAACTGGATGAACTGAAACAGATTACCGGTGTGGGCTCCGGAAAAGCCGAACGCTTTGGAAAACCCTTTGTTGACCTTATTTCCCGTTATGTGGACGAGAATGAGATTGAACGGCCTATGGATATGGTTGTGAAATCTGTGGTCAATAAGTCAGGCCTTAAAGTGTATATTATCCAAAACATTGACCGTAAAGTATCGCTTGAAGATATCGCCCTTGCCAAGGGCATAGAATTTGATGAATTGCTCCATGAGATTGAAAGCATTGTTGCTTCCGGAACAAAGATCGATATCCGTTATTACATCAACCAGGTGATTGATATTGACAAGCAGGAAGAGATCTTTGACTATTTCAAGACTGCGGAGACTGATTCTTATCTGCTGGCTCTTCAGGAACTTGGAGAGGATGATTATACTGAAGAGGAAATCAGGTTGATGCGCATCCGATTTATGTCTGAAATGGGCAATTAATAAATTCATTTGTTTATTATTAAATTCTTTCTGGCCTGTGAATAACTTTCGAGCAGGCCTTTTTAATTCAGGAGAAAAGATGACAACAGAAAATCAAAACATGAACCAGGAAGAAACCCCTGTGATGGAAAAGAAACCTTCAGGAAGAAAAATTAGTTATACCACTGTAATCAATCTGGTTCTTTTTTTGGGATTGATCGTTTTGTATGCCCTTTATTTTGCCGGAATAAGGAACAAGGGAGTAAAAGAAGAGGTCAACGCTCTTTCCGAAGAGATTCAGCAAGGTACTGCCAGTATAGCCTTCATTAGTTCTGATAGTTTGATGACCAATTATGAACTGGCCAAAAAAATGCGTGAAGAATTTGACCAGGAACAAGTTAAACTGGAGAATGATTTAAGCAGAAGGCAGCGGAATTTTCAGTCAGAGGTTGAGAAATTTCAGCGTGACATTCAGGCCGGTAGTATCAGTATGGACCTCGCACAGGCAAAAGAACAGGAATTGATGCAGGTTCAGCAGGAACTATACCAGTTAAATGAATCGTTTTCTTCGCGTCTCATGCAAAAAGAGGTGGAAATGAATAACGAACTCCTTGAGAAAATCACTGACTTCCTTGCCCGCTATAACGAAGAACACGGTTACGACTATATCCTGGGGTTTTCGAGGGGCGGTGGAATTCTATATGCCAAGGAGCAGCATGATATTACCCAGGATGTCCTGGAAAAGCTCAATAAAGAATACCTTGAAAAACTGGATGAAGAATAAATCTCTGTGATTATGAGAAAGCTGGTTTCTGTTGTTGTTTTCACAATCCTTGTAATATTTTCCTTTCATGTTGAAGGGCAGGGCAGATATACCCTTGTGATTCATGGTGGCTCTGGAAATATTTCGCGTGAACGCATGAGCGTAGTGCAGGAAGAGGCCTACCTGGCTAAATTAAACGAAGCACTGGAGGCAGGAGAGGCCATCCTGAAAGAGGGGGGGGGCAGCCTGGATGCAGTTGTTGCTGCCATTATGGTTCTGGAAGACTCTCCCTTGTTTAATGCTGGCAAGGGTGCTGTTTTTAATTTTGAAGGCCGTAATGAACTGGATGCTTCCATTATGGATGGCAGGACGCTGCAGGCAGGAGCTGTTGCCGGAATAACCAATGTCAAGAATCCGATTACCGCAGCACGAAAGGTTATGGAGCACTCACCCCACGTTATGCTTACGGGTCGCGGAGCTGAACAGTTTGCTTTTGAGCAGGGGCTTGAAATTGTTGACCCTTCCTATTTTTTTGATCAGCGCCGCTGGGATCAGTATAGGGAATATCTCAGGAATAATACCCAGTTCAGGGGAGCAGTTGAAACGGATTATAAGATGGGAACCGTTGGGGCGGTAGCCCTCGATGTGGAAGGGAATCTTTCTGCTGCTACCTCTACAGGCGGGATGACCGGAAAACGCTTTGGGCGCATTGGCGACAGCCCGATCATTGGAGCAGGTACCTATGCCAACAATCAGAGTTGTGCAATATCAGCAACTGGCCATGGTGAGTATTTTATCCGGAATGTGGTGGCCTATGATGTATCGGCACAAATGCTTTATCTCGGGAAGTCCCTCGAAGAAGCAGCCAATTATATTATCCTGGACAAGCTAAAAGAGCAGGGGGGTGATGGCGGTATCATTGCCGTTGACCATGAAGGCAACGTGGCTATGCCTTTTAATACCACGGGAATGTTCAGGGGTTTCGTAAAATCAACCGGTGAAACCGAAGTAAAGATCTTTCAATAACTTACTGATTCTCGTATTTAAGGATCTCGTCAGTAAAATAGGAAATTTCCACGCCTGCCTCTGCGAACATTTGTTCTGACTCCTGGCCGGCGTGGTATTTTTTTTCGCAAACCACCCTTTTTATGCCACAGTTGATGATCAGCATGGCGCAGACCCTGCAAGGGGTCATGCGACAATAAAGTGTTGCCCCGTCAATGCTAATACCTAACCTGGCGGCCTGGCAGATGGCATTTTGTTCTGCATGTACAGTCCTGACACAGTGCATGGTCAGATGACCATCTTCATGCAACACCTTTTTCATTTGGTGCCCTACATCATCACAGTGGGGTAAGCCTTTGGGAGATCCCACATATCCGGTTACCAGAATCTGGCGGTCGCGGGCAATAACACATCCGCTGCGTCCCCGGTCACAGGTGGCCCGTTTGCTCACCGTATGGGCGATCTCCATGAAGTACTCATCCCAGCTGGGACGAATATATTTGATTACATCAGGCTTCTCTGACATGATATCAATGATTTCTGTGTGTGATAAATTTCAGGAATTCTTCTGTTTTTTCATGCAACTCTTCCATGCTCCCGTTGTTTTCAATTACAAAATCTGCCTGCCTGATACATTCGGCAAGATTCTGCTTGTTGGGGTCCTCTGAATGCATCTCCCGTTGCTCATTGTTAATAAAAGTTGTGAACGAGACTTTATCTGTTTCAGAGTTGCGTTTCCTGACCCTGTTGAACCGTATGCGGGGGTCGGCATCAACGGCCAGCAGGAAAAAATCAGGTTTGCTTCTCAGGGCGGCAACCTCTCCCGGCGTGCGGATGCTTTCGATGATGCAATTCTTATCCTCCAGGGCTGCCGCTTCGTATAGTTCCTCAATAATGTAGGATGGGCTGTTCTTGGCGCGCATCTCGTTGGCCAGGGCAGTCAGGGTATCCCGGTTCACTGGCATGCCTCTGCGCTCCAGTTCCCTGGTAATAAAAGCACGCACCGAGAAATGAACAAAACCACAATAGCTGGTCAGGTATTCAACCACAGTCCCTTTGCCAGCGCCCAGGGTGCCGGTAATCCCAATAATGATCATTTGTTGATTTTTGCCAAAAGTAAGGTTTTTAATGATTGTCTCTGCCCGTTTCCAATCAATTTAGGTCTTTTTAGAGCGGTCATTCGTTTCTGCTTCCAAAAATGGAACTGCCCACACGGACCATTGTGCTTCCTTCTTCAATGGCTATCTGGTAGTCGTCAGACATCCCCATCGATATCTCGGTGAACTTTGAATCATCTGAAAAATATGCTTCTCTGAGGTGTTCAAAGATTTGCTTTAAATGCCTGAACTCCCTCTGTACCTTTTCCTGGTCATCTGTAAAGGTGGCCATTCCCATCACCCCACTGATCTTAATGTTTTTTAATTCACTAAATGTTTCAGAGGTCAGAATCTCCTCCGCCTCTTCCAGACTTAACCCAAATTTGGTTTCTTCTTCAGCAATATGAAACTGTAATAAACAAGGGATAACTCTGTTGTTCTTTTTCGCTTCCTTGTTAATTGCTTTCAATAGTTTAATGCTGTCAACCGAATGAATCATACCCACAAAAGGTGCAACGTATTTAGCCTTATTTGTTTGAAGATGCCCTATCAGATGCCATTCAATGTCTTTTGGAAGGGCTTCGTATTTAGGAAGCATTTCCTGGACTTTGTTCTCTCCAAATATTCGCTGACCGGCATTATAAACCTCCAGGATATCTTCTTCCGGTTTGGTTTTGCTTACCGCCACCAGTTTTACATTTTCCGGCAAATTATTTTTGAATTCCAGGTATTTTTCTGCAGCAGACATATTCTGGTTTTTTGGGGTGACTATCACAAAATTAGTAAATGCCCCGAATTAACGCATATTATGAGTGATTGAGGTCGCAGTATTATTTCAGTTAATTATCTTTGCATATGCAAGAAAAGATCCTGATCCTCGATTTCGGCTCTCAATATACTCAATTGATTGCCAGGCGCGTAAGAGAATTGAATGTGTATTGTGAAATTCATCCTTACCACCATGTTCCCGACGACCTCTCTGATGTAAAGGGGGTAATCCTTTCAGGAAGTCCCTATAGCGTGCGCGATGCCGGCTCCCCACGCATAGAGGTTTCCCGTTTTGATGGCAAAGTTCCCTTGCTGGGAGTTTGCTATGGCGCCCAGCTGTTGGCCCAGGAGAATGGGGGAGAAGTGGAAGCGTCTTCCACCAGGGAGTACGGAAGGGCGAACCTTTCTTATGTTGAACATGACGAACTCCTTTTGCACGGCATTGAGTTGCAGTCACAGGTCTGGATGTCACATGCCGACAGCATCACCCGCCTGCCAGGGGATTTCAGCATCATTGCGCGCACCAATGACGTTGGAGTGGCTGCCTTTAAAGCAGCCAACAGGCCAACCTTTGGACTGCAATTTCACCCTGAAGTTTACCATTCTACCCAGGGAATGGAACTCCTCTACAACTTTATAGTCGACATCTGCGGGTGCAGCCAGAACTGGACTCCCGAATCCTTTATTCACAGCACAGTAGATGCCTTGAAGGAAAAGATCGGCAACGATAAGGTGGTGCTCGGCCTTTCTGGTGGTGTCGATTCCAGTGTTGCCGGTGTATTGCTTCACAAGGCCATTGGGACGCAGCTGCATTGCATTTTTGTGGATAATGGCCTGTTGCGCAAGGATGAGTTTGAGCAGGTGCTCTACTCTTACCGCGATATGGGCCTGAATGTAAAAGGGGTCAGGGCCGGTGACCGTTTTCTGGATGCCCTTAGAGGCAAGTCGGACCCTGAAGAGAAACGTAAAACCATTGGGCGGGTCTTCATTGAGGTCTTTGATGAGGATGCTCATAAGATTCAGGATGTCAAGTGGCTTGCACAAGGCACCATTTACCCCGATGTCATTGAGTCGGTCTCTGTGAAAGGCCCCTCAGCTACCATTAAATCCCACCATAATGTGGGCGGTCTGCCCGACTTTATGAAACTTAAAGTGGTAGAGCCTTTAAATGCGCTTTTTAAGGATGAAGTGCGAAGGGTAGGGACCACCCTGGGTATTCCTCCTGCCTTGCTTCAGCGCCACCCCTTCCCGGGGCCTGGCCTGGGGATACGCATCCTCGGTGAGGTCACTGCCGAAAAAGTCAGGGTGCTCCAGGAAGTCGATCATATCTTCGTCAAGGCTCTGCGCGACAATGGCTTGTACAATAAGGTCTGGCAAGCCCTGGCGGTATTGCTTCCCGTTCATTCGGTGGGCGTTATGGGCGATGAGAGAACCTATGAGAACGTTGTTGCCCTGCGAGCCGTCGAATCTACCGATGGGATGACTGCCGACTGGGTCCATTTGCCCTATGAATTCCTTTCCAAGGTATCCAACGATATTATCAATAAGGTGAAAGGCGTGAACCGAGTCGTTTACGACATCAGCTCCAAGCCTCCGGCAACCATTGAATGGGAATAACAATTAGTAATTACAATTTTTGTCCTCCTTTTTCGTAATGACTATGAATCAAAATTTTTGGTAGTGAAACATACTGGATATTTACTCGTTGTCTTTTCCCTGTTGCTGGGTGTTCAGGATGCCTTTTCTCAATTCGAACCAGCCCCGGTAACCCGGTCAGCGGTGACGGAAACCATTGATGGGAAATTATATTACGTTCATACCATTGAGCCCGGGCAGACCCTGTTCAGCATTGCCAGAGCATATCAGGTTACCCCACGTGCCATTGCCGAGGCCAATCCCGAGACACCTGATCTGATAGAGGTTGTTCGGAGCGGCCAAACGATTCGTATCCCCGCTGACAGTAGTACCCCGGCGGCAAGTCCTGTTGCTGATTCCGCCAAAGCGCCTTCTGATCAGCGTCTTGGTGCGCAACCCCGTGTGGTGCGTGCCACCATGGAGTTCACGGAATTTGTGGAACATGAAGTAGGCCGGCGCGAAACCCTATACGGCATCGCACGCAAGTATGGGGTCAGCCAGGAAGATATCCTGCAATACAACCCTGAAGCCCGCACCGGACTTCGTTTCAGGCAAGTAATCAGAATTCCCCAGAAAACTTCCCGGCCCGTTGAGTTCTTTTATTACACCGTGGGAGCTGGCGATACCAAATTTGGCCTCTCAAAACAATTTGGTATTTCACAGGAAGAACTTGAATGGCTCAACCCTGGAATTAAGGAACTTGGGCTAATTGCTGGCCATCAAATTCGAATCCCTGCAGAGTCCATTGAAGAAAAAAGTGTAATACCCACTCCTGAGCAAGGCTTGTTTTTTCTTCCAGGAGACACCATTCCACAGCAAGCTCATTTTGTTGACGAATATTGCCTGGACCCCGAATTGAAATCCCGCTATCATGTCGCCTTGCTGATACCCCTCTTTCTTGATCAGTTCGAAGGGTATTCACCGACCCTGCCCGCCGACCATATCTCCTTCACCTTTATTCATTATTATCAGGGAATTTTGATCGCCCTTGATTCCGTTCAAAAACTGGGCCATAACATCACACTTCATGTGCAAGATATCGGAATGGATGTTGAGAAGGTATCCAATCTGACCCGGCAACAGGGCTTTGAGGATATGGACCTGATTATTGGGCCATTTTATCCTGAAGCCTTGAAAGAGGTGACTTCGTTTGCCCTACGTCATGACATTCCTGTCGTTTCACCACTTCTTGACAATTCTTCTCAGTTGCAGGGCTTCCCCAACCTGTTTCAGGTCTCTCCTTCCATGGAGACACAGCTTAGTTCCCTTGCAGGATATCTGGCAAGGGCTTATCCTGATGAAAATATCATCCTTGTCCACAATGATCAGCAGCAGGCAAGGGATCTGATCAGCGGCTTCAGGGATGCCCTGAGGATTGAATTTAACGATATGAGGCGTTTGGAAGACAGTCTTAGCCTGGCAAGAGTCGATGGCTATTACTTTAATGGTGCCATGGTAGGACGCCGGAGAACAAACGTACTGGTGGTTAACGACAGCCTGTTCCTGCAGCAAAGAACCCGCAGGCGCCACAGTCAGATCACACCACATGAGTTCAAAGAAATCGTTTTCAATGACGGTGGAATTGATGCCCTGACAAAAGTCTTTGAAAAAGAAAAAAAGAACATTGTTATCACCCTGATTGGAGGAGAAGCTTTCCTTTCAAATTACCTGCGCCAACTTGACGAGTTTACCGGAGATTATGACATCACCCTTTTCGGGACGCCCCAGTGGAGCGACTACCAAACCATTGATCCCCAATACCTGGAAAACCTGAATGTCCATATCTTCTCGCCCGACTTCGTGGAATACCACGACCAGCACGTGCGTGATTTCGTATACCGCTATCGTCAGCAATTCAACACTGAGCCATCGGTGGACGCATTCCGTGGGGTAAATACCGGTTATTTCTTCTTTAATGCCCTGGCAACTTACGGAAAACAATTCCCCAGGTGTATCGAAAACCTGAACGGCAAATCTTTTCAGAATCCCTTCCTGTTCGAAAAGCTGCAAACGGAGAATGACGGCTGGGAAAACCTCAAATTCATTTTATACCGCCATCGTGAATTCCGGCGCGAAAATGTGTTGCGTCCTTATCAGGAAGAAACCGAAGAAAATCTGGACGATTAACGCAAGTCGATGACCTCAGCATCGGGGTAATCGGAAGCATTGAAGGTGAAAAGACTGTCAGCCACTTCCGGGTTGCCCTCAAAGCGGTCTATCCGGTATGTATAAGTGCCTCCTTCGCGGTCGTAAGCGATGGTGTAAACCAGCATTTTTGTAGAGGGGTCCAGGGCCACCCTGAACTTAAAAAATGCCTGCGGGGTCTTGGGCACCAGGTCTATGATCTCCACCTGTTTTCCCTGGTGGCTCTCCTGGCGGATATGCTTGGCCCTGAACTGGGTCTCAAATTCCTCCAGGATCGAAGTAGGGGTGAGGCCCCCTTCGTTATTCTCCAGCAAGTTTACGTAAACCTCTTCCATTTCATCAAGGTATGACCAGGTATTGATGCCGTCAGAAATGAAAAGGTTGTCGTCTACTTCCATCCGGTAACGGTCACCCTGAGATATCAGCTCGCCTTTCATGGCTTCGATGACCTGCTCACCATGCCCCATTTCATAGGTGAACTGGATCTTCATGCTACGGTAGGTCTTTAGCTTAGCACTCGCCTGCTGTAGCATTTCGGTTCCCTTGACCTCAGCAGCGCGGTCAGGCTCCGACTGTCCAAAGCCAGGAACGAGAAACAGGAAAACAAGGATGGCAGATGCGATATATTTTTTCATGATTTCTTTCTTTTCTATTCACCTCGCAAAATCTGTTCCAAAACCATCGGATCTTTAATTTTTACTTCCCTGGCCTTGCTTCCTTCGAATGCGCCAACGATGCCGGCAGCTTCCAGTTGGTCGATGATGCGTCCTGCCCGGTTGTAACCTAGTTTTAATTTTCGCTGCAGGAGCGAAGTGGAACCTTGCTGTGTGGCCACGATGATACGGGCGGCTTCCTCAAACAATTCATCACGTTCCGAGGGGTCAATGGGTTCGGCATCCCCCCCATCTTCATCAAAATATTCGGGCAGGTGGAAGGCATCCGGGTAGGCCCGCTGCGAGCCAATGAATTCGGTGATGCGGTCGATCTCAGGCGTGTCAATGAAGGC
>JAZBOS010000142.1 GCA_036351255.1 Bacteroides sp. | reverse complement strand
TGTCAGGGCTGTGAAGAAAAACAAAAAGAACGCCTACATCGGGGGCAAGGAATTGCTTATGGTGTATTTCAAACGATACATCCCCCCGGTTTTTTACTATCTGGTCAACAAGGTGAACCCCACCTGAAACAGGGGTTTTGCCGTAATGAACCCATTCAAATCATTCAGCTAAAAACAGGAGAGGAGAGGGAGCTATGAAAAATTATCTAATTTGCGGGATCCAGCAGATCGGCATCGGTGTTACCAGTTTACCGGAGGCCTGGCAATGGTACATTACCCATTTCGGGATGGATATCCGCATGTTTGAGGAGGCAGCCTATGCCGAATATATGCTTCCCTACACGGGCAACCAACCCCAGAAACGCCACGCCGTGCTGGCTATCAACTTGCAGGGTGGGGGCGGCTTTGAAGTGTGGCAGTATGCCGACCGCAAGCCGGTTTACCCCTCCTTTACCCCGCAGCTGGGCGACCTGGGCATTTTTGCCTGCAAAATGAAATCCTTCGATGTGACGGCCACTCATGCCCGCCTTAAAGGGCAGGGGCTGGAGGTAACACCCCTGCAGAAAGATCCCGGGGGTGAAGCCACCTTCTTTATTACCGACCCCTGGGGAAACGTATTTCAGTTTGTGAAGGGCAGCAAGAAGTTCTATGACGAAGGCAAGGACAGCGGCGGCGTTCATGGCATCGTTACCGGTGTCAGCGATGCCGATAAGGCCATTCAGTTCTATTCGGGCATCCTGGGCTTCGATCAGGTGGTGTACGACATGACGGGTACCTTTGAAGATCTGGCTGGACTGCAGGGCGGCCAGCAGCAGTTTCGCCGCGTGTTGCTCAGCCATAGCAAGCCGTTTAAAGGGCCTTTCAGCAAGATGTTCGGCCCGGCAGCCATTGAACTGGTGCAGGCCCTGGAGTCAACACCCCGTAAAATTTACGAAGGTCGGTTCTGGGGCGACCCGGGATTCATCCAGCTCTGCTTCGACGTACAGGGCTTCGATGCCCTCAGGGATTATTGCAAGGCCAGCGGCAACCCTTTCACCGTCAACAGCCAGGAAAAACTCAGCCAGAGCTTCGATATGGGTGAGGCTGCAGGACACTTTGCCTATATTGAAGACCCCGACGGAACCCTGATCGAGCTGGTGGAGACCCATAAGATCCCTGTCGTGAAAAAGCTGGGCTGGTACATCAACCTGGACAAACGAAAAATGGGTAAACCCCTGCCCACATGGATGCTCAAAACCCTGCGCTTCAACAGGGTGAAATAAACCTGGAAAGGTTCCTGCGCTCAGTGAAAGCTATCCGATTGTCTTTTTAGGGTAAAAGCTTTCAGCAATGATTTCAAAAATATCCCTTTGAAAGGGAGTCTTCAGGCTTGTTTCCAGTTGACGGCAGGTATTAGGAAAACCAAAAACCTCCAGAAGAAATGGATTATAGAAGAAAAGACGCTGATCCGCCCCTGTGCACCGAGGCTTGGGGCTGGCGCTACCACCACCTGGGCATTCCAGTGGAAACCCTGCAGGAAGGGGAAAGGTATCTTCCGCATTTGAAATTTTTTGTTTCAGGATTTGACACCAGCCCCTTTGGGGTGGAGTGGATGCGCTTTGAGGCCGACTGCCCCATCCATCCCCTCATTCAAAAAGTGCCCCACCTGGCCTTTGAGGTCGATGACCTGGACCATGAACTGGAGGTGCGCGGACTGGAGATCCTGACGCCTCCCAATTCACCCGGCGAAGGGACCCGCGTTGCAATGGTGGTGCATAATGGCGCTCCTATAGAATTGATTGAATTCGAAAAATCATCAGGGGAGGATTAAACGATGAACCTTGAAGACCTTGGATACAATGCCCAATGGGCAGCAGCAATGAATGAATTTGAACCACGCGGACTGGAGGCAGGACGCGTGATGGCCGAACACCGCGATCGCTATGTGGTGGCCACCACCCGCGGAGCCTTCGAAGCTGAACTCTCTGGCAATATGCGCTTTACGGCACAAAGCCGGGAGGACTTCCCCGCCGTGGGCGACTGGGTGGCACTGGCCGTCTTCGAACCCGATATGGCCACCATCCACAACCTCCTGCCCCGGCAGTCGGTCATCAAGCGCAAGGCTGTGGGGCATTCCTCCGAAGTGCAGGTCATCGCCGCCAACATCGATTTCGCCCTCATCGTC
>JAZBOS010000141.1 GCA_036351255.1 Bacteroides sp. | reverse complement strand
TTGAACCTTGAACCTTGAACCTTAAACTTTGAACCTTAAACCTTGAACCTTAAACCTTGAACCTTAAACCTTAAACCTTGAACCTTGAACTCCAAATCCCAAACCTTCCCCTATTCCGGTAACTTAATTTCATAAACCTTCCCTGAGCGGTTGGGCAATTCAGTCCCCCGGATCCAGGGGTTGAGGAGACGAAGCTGTTTGTAGTTGATCCCTTGCTGAAGGGCAAAAGCCGGCAGGTCGGTAATGGTAGAATCGACCACGATGGTGCTGTATTTTAGCGGTTCATACAGGTCCTCTTCCCGGAAATAAAAGCCGCTGCCCTGTGGATTGCTGAAAATGGTCTTAACGGCCAGGATACGGAACATATATCGTGCGGTTTCCTCGTTGAGATAAAGGTCGTAATAATCATTCACCTTCTGGCTTTCGATCTGTCGGTTCACGCCTGCATTTCCCATATTATATGCTGCAGCGGCCAGGGTCCAGCTTCCAAAACGCTCGCGGGCATCCAGCAGGTATTTGCATGCGGCTGCGGTAGCCTTCTCTAAGTGATAGCGCTCGTCGATCTGGGTATTGACCTCCAGTCCCAATTCCCTTCCGGTGTGCTGCAGCAATTGCCAATATCCTGCAGCCCCTGCAGGCGAAACCACGTTCATCAGTCCGCTTTCAATAATGGCAAGGTATTTAAAGTCGTCGGGGACGCCATGTGCGGCCAGGATGGGTTCCATCACGGGGAACCAACGGTTGGCGCGTTTGAAATACAACATGGTATTGCTTTGCCAGTAAGTATTTACCAGCAGCTCGCGGTCGTAGCGCTCGCGCAGGTCCCATTCATCCATAGGTACAGGCTCACCGGCAAAGTTTAGCGAATCGGGCAGGGGAAGGGCATAGATGCCATAGTGGTTACGAAAAGATTCACGGAAATAGTTTTCCTCTGTATCGGCTTCAGTCCAGAAAACAAATAAAATAACGGCAGCGACAGCAAAAACCAAAAAGGCCAGGGGAAGTAGAAAACGTTTTAACATAGAGGTACAAAGATTAACAAGTTTGAGAAGGGCAAATTACCGGAAAATTTTTCTCATCGTATTCATCAAAAGGTCGGGAAAACGCCCGATAAGCTAATTTTTACTCATTCTAAATACTAACGAAAGTAAATGAAAAATATTTGCAAAGCCTTATCAAATCTGGTTTACAATAGGTTGTTCAATTTTTCACAAATATACTGAATAAAGAGGAAAGGCTGTGAATCAGAGAACAAAATTCATGTCAACGATATCAAATCATATATTAACGACAAAAAAAGACTGACGAGCGTTATGAATCCCTTGCCAATCGCTATTTCCCATTGAAAAAATTTGGCCGTTACTTAAATTTTGTAGTTTTGTAAACGGTTAAAAACAAACACATTTAAAGGAGACAAAGTATATGAACATTGCCGAATTAAAGGAAGGCCGCAAGATCCTCAAGAAAGTGGATTACCAGTATAAAGCCCTGGAACGCGGTTACACCGACAAGATTCTGTACATCAACGTTGGCACAAAGGAAATACGTGAAAAGGACGTACCGCCCGTGATGAAGGAAAAGTTTATCGGGGGCAAAGGCTATGGCCTGCGCCTTTTGTGGGATGCCACCAAGCCCGACACCCGCTGGAATGACCCCGAAAACGAGATCATTATCTCATCGGGCCCTGTGGGAGGCATTACCCAGTATTCAGGTTCCGGAAAATCCCTACTGGTTAGCATCTCGCCCCAGACCGACTCGATCATGGACTCCAATGTAGGCGGTTTCTTTGGCCCTTTCCTGAAATTTTCGGGTTATGATGCCCTTGAACTGCAGGGCAAAGCCGATAAGGACGTGATCATATACATCGATGGCGTAAACCACACCATCGAGATCTTTGAAGATCCCGGTTTGAGCAAAGATTCACATATCCTGGCAGAAGAACTTACCGAGATGTTTGCCCAGGATGAAAAAGATTACCGGAACATTGGCATCGTTTCCTCGGGTGCTGCTGCCGACCACTCGCTGATTGGCATGCTTAACTTCACCTTTTACGATGTGAAACGCAAGAAGATCCGCCTGAAGCAAGCTGGCAGGGGCGGGCTGGGTACCGTTTTCCGCGACAAGAATATTAAGGCCATCGTATCACGCATCACTGGCGTATCGGGCGACCTGAATCATGTGGCCGACCTGGAAACCATCAAGGAGCGCGGCCGCCGCTTTAACCGTGAGATGCGCGAACTGGACGACCAACAGTGCCAGATGCGCAAAAAAGGAACTGCCAACATCGTCAACGTAATGCAGGACTACGACCTGCTGCCCACGCATAACTTCAAATACGGCAGCCTGCCCGAAGGCGAAAAAATCCATAGCAACATTTTCCGCGACAAATACTTCACCCAGAATATGCCCGACGGCTGCTGGATAGGATGCAATATGTCGTGTGCCAAGGCAGTGGATGACTTCGTGCTGAAGACCGGCCCTTACAAAGGGGATAAAGTGATTGTAGATGGCCCGGAATATGAGAACGCAGCCGGTCTGGGTTCCAACATGGGTGTGTTTGAGCCCGAAGCCATCATTGAAGCAAATTTCTATTGCGACACTTACGGCATCTGCACCATCACCTGGGGTACGCTGATGGCTTTCGTCATGGAATGCTATGAGAACGGTATCCTGAACAAGGAACGCACCGGTGGCCTGGAGCTGAACTTTGGTGACTGGGAAAACTCCATGGAAGTGATGCACCAGCTTGCCCGCGGTGAGGGTTTTGGCCTGATAGCCGGCATGGGTGTACGTAAGATGAAGGAGCTATTCATCGAGAAAGGCTGGGGCGACCCCAAGTTCCTGCAGGACATCGGCATGGAAAACAAAGGTCTGGAATACAGCCAGTATGTCTCCAAGGAGTCGCTGGCCCAGCAGGGCGGTTATGCCATGACCAACAAGGGCCCGCAGCACGATGAGGCCTGGCTGATCTTTATGGATATGGTGAACAACCAGATCCCAAGCTTCGACGACAAAGCAGAAGCCCTGCACTATTTCCCCATGTTCCGCACCTGGTTCGGCCTGATGGGCCTCTGCAAGCTCTGCTGGAACGACGTGGTGCCCGAAGGCAACGCTGAGGCAGAAGAACCTCATAAGATCCCCGAGCACGTAGATAACTATGTGGCTATTTACACTGCAGTGACCGGAAAGCCCTTCGATAAGGATGAGATGATCCGCATGAGCGAACGGGTTTACAACTTCCAGCGTGTCTTCAACCTCAGGCGTGGTTACGGGCAGCGCAAGCACGATGCCCAGCCATACCGTGCCGCAGGCCCCGTGACTGTGGAAGAGTATGAATCACGTGCCGAACGCTATGACAAACAACTGAAAGAAATCGTCGGTTACGAAACCGAAGGCAAGACCACCCAGGAGAAAATGGCCGCTTTGCGCAAGCACCGCGAAGCACAGTACGAGAAACTTCTGGATGCCGTTTACGAACGCCGTGGCTGGACCCGGAATGGGATCCCCACCCTTGAACACCTCAAGGACCTGGGAATGGATTTACCCGAAGTCGTAGAGGTTGTAAAACCCTATCTCGCATAAACCCTTTACGGGTATCGATAAAGAAAAACCGCAAGGGTCATCCGCTGCGGTTTTTTTTATAAGGCTTTCAGCTCTTGCTGAAGTTTTTTTGGAAGGCCTGCCACCACCTGTTCGTACGAATGGTCAATCCATTTGAACAGCAATTGATCGGAAACGGATCCATCGAGGATCACCATATTCCAGTACTTCTTGTTAAAATGGTATGCGGGCTGAACGGCAGGATAGCGTTCGCGCAGCTCAATGGCCAGTTCCGGATCGCACTTTAAGCTGATGCTGGGAAAAGTATCCACATCCGTTAAGGCAAACATCTTTCCCATGACCTTAAAAACCAGGGTCTCCTGGTCGAAAGGAAACCCTTCGGTCACTCCTTTTTTGGCCAGGCAATAATCGCGGAAAGTCTCAACGTCCATTTATTCCTCAGTGCGTTGCAGAATAACTGCCGTCCGGTTCCCGTAAGGGAGAGCTTCTTCCTGTTCCTTGAGTTTCTTCCAGGCCCGGGCGATGATGACCTCGTCAATGTCGTCCTTTTTGCAGGGCACTTCCACGATGTACTCGTCCTCGGCATACGTGGCAATGTTGCACTTCACGATCGCTTTTCCCATTATGTGTTATTATTTGAGTTCTTTTCCCAATCCCTTACGGGCAAAATCATTGGACATTCAACCTTCACAATATTACGAAAAAATCGGGAAAGCCCATTCAACCCCACGACAACTATTATAAAAAGGCCAATTATCAGAGCCCTTGCAACCATTCAACCATTCAACCATTCAACCATTCAACTTTTCAACTTCTCAACTTTTCAACTTCTCAACTAAAGATCCCTCATCTTCAAATTTGCTCATCACCCCATCCCTGTTTCCTCTTTTTTTCGTATCTTTGCATAACATTCTCAGGGGCTGACATGGATTTGACAGCAGGTCGAGTGGGAATGTAAGCATGCCGAGCGCTGTGAACGCGGCTCGTAAATCCCGATTCTCAAGCCTGTAAACGGCAACGATTACAACTACGCTTTGGCTGCTTAATAATAGTTATTAAGTGCCATTTGCTTCCCGGGAAGCCACGCCCGGCCGCGTCCCCAAGGAAGCATCATCAAAAGCCGGGATAAGCCATGTAAAGCCCTGGTGCATGGACGAAAAATTTAAGGGCTCAGGCAATGGATAGGGCCGCCTTTCCCCAGTCCAAAGCTGAAACCCCAATGAAAGGATAAGCATGTAGAAAGCATTTTTGCTGCCTGTTTGGACGAGGGTTCAATTCCCTCCAGCTCCACGAAATAAAGGCTGCCTCTTTCCAGGGGGCAGCCTTTTTTTGCTGGGACTTCAAAACCAATTTCCTTTTTATTGTCGATTGCAACTTAGCATGACCCTCGTACCAGGGAGGTACCATCCTCGGGGTTTATACGGTTTAAACCGTATAAACCCCGAATTAACTCCGTATTTACCTATACCCTGGTTCAATTTTACATTGAAACCACCCTTGCCGGCTTCCCTATGAAATCAGCCTGCTGGAGATCCTGAAACTTTAATGTGGTTGGCCGGTCAAACAGAACTCTTTAAATGAAGGGGTAAGGTTGTTTTTAAGGGATTTCCCTAAACAATCGGAATAAATGCACCTGTATTGAATAAAAGCCTATTCATTTGTATGCATATTTCAATTTCTTGTCGACATTTTTACCTGTTTGATTTTGAGAAAAATGGGCAATACGTGTTTTGTCGGCAAAATTATTTCATTTTATGTTTTAGGGGTATTGATTTTTTAGTAATTCTTAATACGCTGTTTTCCTTTACTTTACATAATAACGACTAATCAAAACCCCTAGGCTTTGGAGTGTTTTATTAGTAATTTCCCTTAGATAAAAATATGGGTTTATCCTAATTGTTCGCCCTTAGCAGGGGGCGTAATTTTAACTTGTAAAATCAACCATGAAGATTTTTCGAACGCTCTTACCTTTTCATTAATTCATTAAACCCTCCCCAAAATGAAGAAAATTTTACGCAACTATGTTGGCGTGTTACTCTCTTGTCTGCTTTTCTTAAGTACTGGCCTGATGGCCCAGACTTTTGAAGAGCCTCACGCCGGACAGAGCCTTTCGACCAGCGGCCTGGTGTCTTCCAGCCCTGAAGGCCTGTACCGTTCATCCCTTACCAATCTTACGGGTACTAATTCTGAGCTTCAGTCGCTGATGAAAAATGCAGAAACTGTGGTTTATGAACCGTCGGGACTATGCGATGAGAATGTTCCCTTTATCGTTGTTGATTTGTCCGATCAACCCGATGGATCTTATTACCTTACCGACGATTTTCGCAGTGGTCTGTGCTGTGGCATTGAAGGTGGCGGAAACCGCTGCTTTGAAGTGCTGCTGATCCTTTCCGACCAGACCGCGGCAGTGAGCATTGACCTTGCCGGTGCAACAGCCACCGGGGCAGCCGACTGGTGGCTCACCCCGCTGCCACTTGCCGATGGCACCTGTGCCAACCCTTCCTATAAAATAGGCGATCAGGTTTGTGTTTCCGAAGGCGGCATATATGCCCTTACCTTTTGCAAGCCCGGCCAGAACACCTATGAGCTGGTCATCAATGCCTACTCCAAGCCTACCATTCCTGATTTTGAAGTTCGCCAGGATTGCAGCACCCAGCTTGAAGTTTTTGGCTTCCAGGAATCTTCGGTTACCTGGAGCGGCGATTTTGTCAGCAGCCTCGACTTCTCAACCGGCCTTGACAGCCCCACCTTTACCTGGAGCGAAGGCATGCCCCTTTATCCTGGCTACGTTGAATTCAACGTATGCGGAAACGTAACCGCAGCAGAATCCTGCATTGGTTTTGGCGGTGAATACTGCGAAACCACCCGGGTATATGTTTATCCTGAAATGCTGATTGAAGTAAGCCCTGTAAGCCCCTTGTTTTGCGAGGGTTCAGGCGTTGAATTAACAGCTAACGTTAGTGGTGGCAAACCTCCTTATACCCTTCAGTGGATCAACCCCCTGGGTGAGGTTGCCGGAACCGGCGAATCGGTGTTTGCCGATATTGCAGGCCAGTGGTCATTTATTGTAGCTGATGCCCTGACCACCGATGGATGTCCTCCTGCAGAAACCCTGGTTATGGTTGAGGAGGTTTCCCTGAGCCTTTCAGGCCTTGTTGAAAATGTGGCTTGTTTTGGCGGAAACGACGGAAGCATCCTGGCTGAAGTCAGCGGAGGCTACGCACCTTACCAGTATGCCTGGAGTCACGACATGGCTCTTTCAGGACCTGAAGCCACGAACCTGATGGCCGGGGAATATACCCTGACAGTAACTGATGTCAATGGTTGCAGCGCAGAATATACCTTTATGGTTGAAGAACCCGAAGCTGCCCTTGAAGCCCTGATCAACCAGGTTCAGGACGAAAGCTGCTACGGCGCAGGTGATGGTGCTGCAGGCATCAACGTATTGGGTGGCACGCCTCCTTATACCTTAATTATTACCGATGGGAACGGTCAGCCCGTAATGCTGGACGGCACCCCTGAGAAAATGGTGAGCGCCACTTCCCGCATTCGCAACAACGAAGCCAGCCGCAACAGGAACTCCCTGTCGATGGAAGAGCTTCTTTTGAAGGCAATGGCCGTTACCGGCGATTATACGGCAAGTAACCTGGTTCCCGGCACCTATCTGGTAAGCCTTACCGATGCCAATGGCTGTGAATTTGAGGTCAGCTTTACCATTGAAGCCGGCCCCATGATGGAAGCAGAAATTGTTGCTGATGGCGACCTTGAATTCTGCGAAGGCAGCTCGGTTGAGCTGACTGCCACTGAAGGTGCCTCCTACCTCTGGAGCACTGGCGCTACTGCGCAAAGTATCGTGGTAAGCGAAAGCGGCACCTATAATGTTGAGGTGACCTTTGACAATGGGTGCATAGCTAACGCTTCGGTGGAAGTTATCGTTAATGAAGTTCCGGAAGTAAGCCTTTCAGCACTGACTGGCCTTTGCCAGGATGCAGCCCCCGTTTCACTGGGCGGCGGAATGCCCGAAGGCGGCGTTTACAGCGGCACAGGTGTTGTGGATGGAATGTTTGATCCCGCCATTGCTGGGGTAGGTACCTTTGAGATTACCTATACCTATACCGATGAAAATGGTTGCAGCAACTTTGCTACCGCTTCCATTACCGTTTATGAGCAGCCCGAAGTAAGCCTTGCTTCCTTTGAAGCTGTCTGCGAAGATGTTCCCGCATTTGTCCTTAGCGGCGGCATGCCCGAAGGCGGTGTATACAGCGGAACCGGCGTTGCCGATGGGATGTTTGACCCTGCATTAGCCGGCAACGGTACGTTCGAGATCACCTACACTTATACCGATGCCAACGGTTGCAGTAACTATGCCACCGCTTCCATCACCGTGAATGAGCTGCCTGAGGTTACCCTGGCTTCTTTTGAAGCATTATGCGAAGATGTTCCTGCATTTGCACTTGCTGGTGGTATGCCCGAAGGTGGTGTTTACAGTGGAACCGGTGTGGCCGATGGGATGTTTGATCCTGCAGTATCAGGAACCGGTACTTTTGAGATTACTTATACCTATACCGACGAAAACGGGTGCAGCAACTTTGCCACTGCTTTCATTACTGTTAATGAGCTGCCTGAGGTTAGCCTCTCAGCATTCAACAGCCTCTGCCAGAATGCTGCTGCTTTTGCCCTGAGTGGTGGAATGCCCGAAGGCGGCGTTTACAGCGGCACAGGTGTTGTGGATGGAATGTTTGATCCCGCAGTGGCCGGCATTGGCACCTTCGAGATTACCTATACCTATACCGATGAAAATGGTTGCAGCAACTTTGCTACCGCTTCCATTACCGTTTATGAGCAGCCCGAGGTAAGCCTTGCTTCCTTTGAAGCTGTCTGCGAAGATGTTCCCGCATTTGTCCTTACCGGCGGCATGCCCGAAGGCGGTGTTTACAGCGGAACCGGCGTTGCCGATGGGATGTTTGACCCTGCAGTAGCCGGCAACGGTACTTTCGAGATCACCTACACTTATACCGATGCCAACGGTTGCAGCAATTTTGCTACCGCTAACATAACGGTAAACGAACTGCCCGTGGTAACACTGGCACCCTTTGAGGATGTTTGCGAGCACGGTCCTGCTTTTGAACTGACTGGCGGCATGCCCGAAGGCGGTGTTTACAGTGGCCCCGGCGTTGAAAACGGAATGTTTGACCCCACAGCAGTGGGTGCAGGCACCTGGGAAATCACCTATACCTATACCGACGAGAATGGTTGCAGCAACTTTGCTACCGCTACCATTTACGTGAAAACGATGTATGCCTTCTACGAAGTGGTCAATGCAAGCTGCTTTGGTGCAGAAGACGGAGCCATTTACCTTGAGGTTCACAATGGCAATGGCACTTATACCTTCCTGTGGAGCAACGGCGCCACTACCCAGAACCTGGAGAACATCCCCGCCGGCGAATACAGCGTGGAGATCAGCGATGGCATCAACTGCATGCTTTATGTAAGCGGTATTGTGGTAGAACAGCCCACCGAGATCATCATCGAAGGCGTGGTCAACCAAATTTCTGCTTATGGTGAAACCGATGGTTCCATTTCAACCAGCGTAAGCGGTGGAAACCCACCCTATACCTATGCCTGGAGTAATGGTGAAACCACTCCTGACCTTACTGACCTGGGCCCCGGCACCTACGTATTGACGGTTACCGATGCTGACAATTGCCAGGCTGTGGCTGAGTTTGTGATTGCAGAGCCCGAAATTCTGGTCGATCTTCAGGTTACCATCGAAGTCAATATTGCAACACCCGATCCGGATGTTGTTGATGAACTGATCTTTGCCGTAGTGGTGACCAACCTGAATCAAAATATTGACGCCACGGGTGTCAGCGTTGAAAACATCCTGCCCGATGTATTCCCCTATATCATTCGTTTGGATGAAGGTACCCATGGCAGTTATGATCCCAACACGGGCATCTGGACCATAGGCACAATTCCTGCCGGCGAATATGCCATGCTGGTATACCGCACAGGTATGCTGCTCAGCGAGGCAATCCCTTCAGCTGTCAATGCAGCCGAAATTATGCCCTTCGATCAGGAAGACCCCAACCTCGATAACAACTACGATGAAGTGGTGGTCACCATTGGTGAATCAACCGGTGGCGACGATGGTGGGATTGAAAGCGATGGCAACATGGCTTCCCAGATCGCCCTGCGCAATCACAAGCGCCTGGTTGAAAGCAGGCACATTGCCCAGGAAAACCGGGTAAAAGAAATGCCGGCCTTCCAGATCAGCGATATGCTCACAGGTGCCATTAACACGGCTACCCTCGACGGAACGCCTTCCACCGGTATCAGCTATTTTATCCCCGAACAAGGACCTGCTGAAACCCACGCCTACATCTCGACCCCTGCCGACCTGCTGGCCATTACCAATGCCAACGAGATCTTTGCCGTTGACTACCTGCAGCAGGACAACAGCCGCAGGGCTGCCATCCTGGCCATTGCCACCGATCCCGGCACCGTGTATGACCATACCAAGGTCATCTGCGACCGTCTGACCGGCGCTTCACTTGAAGAGCTCAGGCATATCCAGATCGCAGGACAACCCTTTATCCTTAGCAAGCTGGTTCACCCCAACGGTTATGTGGACTATGCAGTAAGCTTTATCGCCACCTGGAGAAACAATGGCTTTACCATTGACAACCGCTGGTACAATGGCCTGTACAATCCCAACGGAACCGAGGAAGTATTTAACTTCCAGGTATGGTCGGTGACCCCGCAGTTCACCCGCGAGCTGGTAGAAACCATCCTGGAATCGATGAGCAATACTGGCAGCCTGACCTTCAGGAACGCCATCACCGAGCCCCAGATTCCCCAGGTTTATGTCAGGAACGGCCAATACCGCAATGGTAAGTTAATGCTGAACCTTGTAAACACCAATGGTGCATCGAGCATCACCCTCACCGGCAACAAAGCCGTTGTAGAAAATGGCAACAGGGAAAGCTTCCAGATTGAAGTAAGCATCCCCACTTCGGGTACCTCCAGCGTAGAAATCCCTGTAGGTTACCTGTTTGATGCCGGTTTCTCGATTGCCAACAACAAGGATAACACCCGCGACGTGCTCTATTATGCCGATGGCCCCTGGATGTTTGATTATGATCCGGGCAATTCCGTGGTAACCCATTTCAGTACTGAACCTGAAACAGGCGTCCTTCACGACAGGTCATACAACATTGAGCGTGATGCCACCATCAAGGGTTCTGTCAGGACTTATGCTTCCCTGTTCCGCAGGCTTGGCCCGGGCACCCAGCCCATGGACATGACCCAGTACGATCAGGTGGTCTTCAATGCAAGTGGTGTGGGAACCGTGGAGGTTATGATTGCCAAGGCCAGTATTCATGCCTGGAATGAACAGTACCGCACGGTCATCACCCTCAATCCCGAGGAGCAGCAATACAGGATCAACTTCAGTGACCTGAAAACGGCAGAAGGCCAAAAGGGTTTCACTGCTGATGATATCATCTCAGTGATCTTCAACCCCATTGGCAATGGCAGCCAGGCAAGTCCCTTCGAAGTGAATATCTCAAACCTGCACTTCACCAACCACCTCATTGAGGAGAATGCAGCGGGTATTTTCTACACCAGCTACCCCAACCCCTTCAAGAGCACCACTACCATGGAATTCGTCCTGAAAAACGAAAGCCAGGTAAAGGTTGAGATCATGAACCTTTATGGTCAAACCCTTGAGGTCCTGAAGGATGAAACCATGCCTGCAGGCGCAAACCGGGTCGACTGGACCCCTCAAGCCCTGAAGTCTGGCATCTATATGTTCCGCATTACCATAGGAAATGAAACCTATTCAGGAAAGATGATTTATCAGCCGTAGCAATACAACTGTAAATCGTCATAAGCCATCCCGGGGAGGGGGTGGCTTTTTTTTGTTTCCGAAAGGGAGCGATTAATCGAGGCCGTTCTCAACAGCAAAATTCACAAGGGCAGCAAGGTTTTTGAGTTCCAGTTTTCTCAGGATATTCTTGCGGTGATTGTTTACCGTATGGGTACTTATTCCAAGCAAATCAGCGATTTCACGGGTCCTGAAACCATTGGAAAAGTATTTTACAACCTGCTTTTCCCTGTTGGTGATCCGGTTTACCTGCTTACTGTTAATGTCCCTGAGTTTTTCCTGGGCAAATATTTTCAGGTTTTTTCCATAAGTCAGGTGGTCAGAGAAATTGAGTGTAGCAGCCAATACCTCAAACACGCCTTCCTTGAGGTTATACCGGAATAGCTGGGCAGTGGTATAAAACCAGATGTACTCTCCGGTGGTATTCCTGAACTTATAAAAACCAGTGAAGGTTCCTTTTTTGTTGTCCCTGAAAAAATCACGCATCTCCAGCAGCATATTCTGGTCCTCCGGATGGTAATGCTCAATAAGTTCTTCACCGGCAATTACTTGTTTTGGCTTTAAACCCAATACTTTTGTCAGATTTCCATTCGACCAGACAGCCCGCAGGTTTATCAGGTCGAAAAGCAAAATGCTGGCATTGACTTCCGAGAAGATCTTTTCATAAAAAAGCACCTTCTTTTTAAGATCAAGATTGGTTTTCAAAACACCATCCTTTTCCAATTCAACAGAAAGTGGCACTTGCTTTTTCGTATTTTTCGATTTTTCCATACCCTTTCCTTTTTGTTCTTCATCAATTCATCTGTCATTGGAAGATTCACTGAAACAAAGATAAAAACACTTCAAACATTTCTAACATATCCTGTTATTTTATCTTTTTATGAAAAATTAATGTCAATTTATGTTTTTAATAAAAAGATAAACCAAAGGCTGTTAGTGATTTTACGGATATACGAGGGAACGAAAAACAGGAACGGATGATAACCATTAAGAAATTATTTGCCTCTTATCCAGAGGGTATCACACCTTTCAAGCGGCAATTTAATTTAAATTCCCTTAAAAAAGTTCAAAGAAAAATTCAACAAGGGGCGCAAACCCTTTTTCCAATCCCCTGATGTTATGCTTGAATTCAGTAATTTTGCAACAATCAACTCCTTCGCCTTATGACATCGATCCACAAATACCTTCCTTTTATTTTTCTTCCGATCATGCTATTTGCCATTGCCTGCTCCAATAGCGGCAATCGTCAAGCGGGGAACAATCCGGCTGCTAAAAATAATACGCCATCTGTCCAGGTACCCGTGTTTAACCAGGACTCTGCATATGCTTATGTGGCCAGCCAGGTGGCTTTTGGTCCCAGGGTTCCCAATAGCGAGGCCCATCAGCAAACTGCCCATTGGCTAGCCACTACGCTGGGCCGTTTTGCCGATACCGTCCAGGTGCAGCAGGCGAAGGTCAGGGCTTATGATGGCACGGTGCTTAACATCAGCAACATCGTTGCCTCTTTTAAGCCTGGGGCCAGCAGCCGCATCCTGCTTTGTGCCCACTGGGACAGCCGCCCCTATGCTGACTTCGACCCCGATCCGGCCAACCATTACACGCCTATTCCCGGGGCTAACGACGGGGCAAGTGGTGTGGGTGTGCTGATCGAGATCGCCAGGGTTTTATCGCAGAACGAACCCGGCATTGGGATTGACATTGTTTTGTTCGATGCTGAAGATTACGGTGAGCACGAGCAATCGAATCAGAACGCAGAAGACTCCTGGGGGCTTGGGTCTCAATACTGGTCAAATACCCCCCACCGTCACGACTACAATGCCCGCTTCGGCATACTGCTCGACATGGTGGGTGCTGGTGGTGCACAGTTCAGGCAGGAAGGCTTTTCCATGTTTTATGCGCCGAATATTGTCAGAAAAGTATGGGCCACTGCCCGCAGGATTGGCTATGGGGCCTATTTCGTCGAGCAACAGGGAGGGTATGTGACTGACGACCATTATTATGTGAACAAGATCCGGAACATCCCTACCATAAACATCATCCACCAGGAAGATAATAATCTTCATGGCTTCTTTCCGCAATGGCACACCCTGGAGGACGACATGGACATTATTGACCCCAACACCCTGAAGGCGGTGGGGCAGACTGTACTTGCCGTAATCTTCGAAGAAAAATAAGCCCTGTCTTAAAGGTTATTGGCCAGGTTGGCGAGTTCACTGCGTTCTCCTTTTTCCAACTTGATGTGTGCATAGATGGGATGGTTTTTCACCCTGTCAATCAAGTAGGACAATCCGTTGCTCTGGGCATCCAGATAAGGCGTGTCAATCTGGTACACGTCACCCGTAAAGATCATCTTGGTATTTTCGCCTGCGCGTGTAATAATGGTCTTGATTTCGTGCGGGGTCAGGTTTTGTGCCTCATCAATGATGAAAATGATGTTCGAGAGGCTGCGCCCCCTGATATAGGCCAGCGGGGCCACCACGATCTTTTCGTTTTCCAGGGCTTCGGTGATCGTTTTAAACTCACGGTCCTTTTCCCTGAACTGGGTCTGGATGAATTTCAGGTTATCGTAAAGCGGTTCCATGTAGGGGCTTAGCTTTGAACTGATATCGCCGGGAAGGAAACCAATATCGCGGTTACTGAGGGGTACAATGGGCCTGGCCACAAAAAGCTGATCAAAGTTGCGTCTTTGTTCCAGGGCACCTGCCAGAGCCAGCAAGGTCTTTCCGGTACCTGCAACACCCTGAAGGGTCACCAGTTTCACATCGGGATTCAGGATGGCGTGCAGGGCGAAGACCTGTTCGGCATTTCGCGGGGTGATCTTCTGAACGGTATGCTTTTCGATTCGCCTGACCCGTTTCTCAATGGCATTATAATATGCCAGCACCGAATTCTTGCCGTCCGACAATATATAGTAATGGTTTGGGATAGGATCGGGAAGGCCAATGTCGCTGATCTCACAAAAACCAAAATTGTATAGGTTCTCAATGACATCAGTGGGCACATCGGTTAAATGGGTTTTACCGGTATAGAGTTCTTCGATGTTCTTAATCTTACCGGTTTCAAAGTCCTCTGCCTGGATGTTAAGCGACTTGGCTTTAAGCCTCAGGTTGATATCCTTCGAAACCAGGATAACCTTGCGTTCGGGATATTCACGTACCAGGTTCAGTGCGGCGTTGAGGATGCGATGGTCGGCTTTGTCCTCGCCGAAGATCTGTACGGCATCGATTCCGTTGGGCTGGTTCATAATCACCTTAATACGGCCGCCCTTTGGGTTGCCAACCGGAACCCAGTCCTGCAGTGAGCTGTGCAACGACAGGGCATCGAGGATACGTGTAAACTCCCGTGCCTCGAAGTTTTTGGTGTCATTACCCTTTTTGAACTGGTCGAGCTCTTCCAGCACCGTAATGGGAAGGGCAACATCATTGTCCTCAAAACTAACAATGGCGGCGTGGTTATAAATGATTACCGAGGTGTCCAGAACGAAAATCTTGCTTTTATGGTCGCCTTTGGTTTTCCGGCCAGGCTTGGTAAGGGGTTTTACCCTGGCAGTGGTAGTCTTTTCCATAACAAAAATGAGTAGAACAATACAAACAGGTTTGCGGGCAATAAAGGTATACAAGATTTATTTCCAAAGCAAAATAATATCAGGCTTCCCTTATTTTGAAAAAATCAAGTAATTTACTTTATGTTTATTTTTTTTTGTATTTTAGCACCTTGAAAATTCAGCCCTGTTTGGGACTTTTCAAAAAGGGAGAGGTGGCCGAGTGGTCGAAGGCGCACGCCTGGAAAGTGTGTATCCGTCACAAGCGGATCGTGGGTTCGAATCCCACTCTCTCCGCCAGCTTCAACCTAAAAAACCCAATTCAAATTAACCAGTTAACCATTTCGTTTAAACAAAAACCAACAGAATCAGTTATGAAAAAATTATTCGTCTTTTTGACTGTAGCAGGAATGCTCACCTTTGGTCTGAGTACCATTGTCAGTGCGCAAGTTGATGCCGAGGAAGCAGCAACCGAAGTTACCGATTCTATCGTTCAGGAAACGGAAGCCGCACCTGCTGAGGCTATGCAAGGAGCCCTTGAACCCGACTATGGGGATCAAAAATGGCATTATATCCTGAAGGAAAAGTTTATTGAAGGTGGCGCTGGCTTTATGAGCGTTATCCTGTTGTGTCTCATTATTGGTCTGGGCCTTTCCATTGAGCGCATTATTTACCTGAACCTGGCGAGCACCAATACTACCAAACTGCTCAACAAGGTTGAGGACGCCCTCAAAACCGGTGGTGTTCAGGCTGCTAAGGAAGTTTGCAAAACCACCCGCGGACCGGTTGCCAGCATTTTCTTCCAGGGCCTCGACCGCTATGATGAAGGGATGGAGATTGTTGAAAAATCAATCGTTTCCTATGGTGGTGTTCAAATGGGCCGCCTGGAGATGAACCTCTCCTGGATTTCCCTCTTTATCGCCATCGCCCCCATGCTTGGATTTATGGGTACTGTTATCGGTATGATCGGTGCATTCGACGCCATCGCAGCTGCCGGTGACATCTCCCCCACCATCGTTGCCGACGGTATTAAAGTGGCCCTTCTGACCACCGTATTCGGTCTGATCGTGGCTGTTATCCTTCAGGTGTTCTACAACTACATCGTAAGTAAAATCGACAGCATTGTCAACGCAATGGAAGACTCCACCATTTCTTTCATGGACCTTCTGATTAAGTACAAAAAATAAAAACACCCCCCGAATTATGAACGAAACAATAATCAACATCGGGATATACGTCACCTACTTCCTGATTGCGGTGGCAGTGATCCTCACGGTGTTCTTCTCGATCTTCCACATAGTTCAGAATCTGGGGAAGGCCAAAGGAGCATTGCTTGGTATCCTTATTCTGGCAGTCATTGTGGTCGTAGCGTATTTCCTCAGCACCAATGAGGTGTACCCAAAATTCAATATTGGACCCGCGGCTTCAAAATGGATTGGTGCCGGCATCCTGTCTACCTTCATTCTGATTGGGCTGGCTTTGCTCACCGCCGTCTATACAGAAGTTGCCAAGTTATTTAAATAAACCAAAAAACTAAATAAGGAGATCATTCTATGGCTAGATTGAGACCCGAAATTAATGCCGGTTCGATGGCCGACATTGCCTTCCTCCTGCTGATCTTCTTCCTGGTGACTACCACCATGGACGTTGACTCGGGAATTCTGAGGGTATTGCCGCCGCCTATCGACCCGAATGCTCCCCCACCGCCTCCTATCCGGGAACGTAACGTTTTCGTGGTGCTGATCGACTATCAGGACCGCCTGTTGGTAGAAGGACAACCGGGAAACATTAATACTTTGCGGGAACAAACCAAGGATTTCTTGTTAAACCCAAATAATGACCCCAACATGCCTGAGAAACGGATGACGGAGATCGATAACCTCGGTGAGGTAGAAGTCTCCAGGGGTGTTATTTCGCTTCAGAATGACCGGGGAACCTCTTACGAGATGTACATCGCTGTACAAAACGAACTCGCCGCGGCCATCAACGAATTGAGGGACGACCTCTCGAAAGAGAAGTTCGGGAAACCATTCGATGAATTGACTGACGAGGACCTGATCAAGGCAATCAGGGAAGCGGTGCCTATGGCTATTTCTGAAGCCGAACCTAAAGATATAGGAGGAGACAGATAATGGCAAGATTTAAAAAAGATACCAAGTCCAAGTCGCAGGCCATCAACACGGCATCTTTGCCCGACATTATCTTTATGCTCCTGTTCTTCTTTATGGTAACGACCACCATGCGTGAGACCACCCTCTTTGTCCGTACCCAGATGCCCCCGGCTACCGAGGTACAGAAACTAGAGCGGAAATCGCTGGTCAGTTTCATTTACATCGGCCCCCCCCTCCAGACACAGGTATTCGGTACCGAGCCCCGTATCCAGCTCAATGATGCGTTTGCCTCTGTGAACGAGATCGCATCATTCATTGCCTCTGAAAGGGAAGCCCGTGCAGAAGCCGAAAGGCCGCTGATGACCACTTCACTGAAAGTGGACCGCGATACCAAAATGGGTGTTGTGACTGATGTAAAACAGGAACTTAGAAAGGTGAACGCCTTGAAGATTAACTATTCCGCCACCCGTGGCGAAGTCGCTATTGGAAGACAATAATTTTTTCAATCTCAATAAAAAAAGCCGGCCTGAAAGCCGGCTTTTTTTATTTGGTCTTCTTCGCAAACAACCGCCAGTTAAATAGCTGCCGTTTTTGCTGTATCCCGAAATAGCCTTCTTTCACAGCCTTCACTTCTTCGATGGTATAAAAAGCATTGGGATTATACTGGTTAATCACTTCAATGACCTGGGGGATGCTCTTACGCTTTAATATGGTGAAGAGTATATTAACAGGTCCTTTGGCGCCAAAGGCATCCACAGAAGTAACCCCTAAACCTATTTCCCTTAAATGATTCAACAGGTCGGTAGTATCCTTCTTGGGAATGATCCGGATCAGCACCGTGCCGATGGATATCTTTTCTTCCAGGCGGATGCCTACATAGTTGCCCATCGCAAACCCTGCCCCATAGGCAATGTAGGCCATCGGGTTGGTCAGGTGCTTCAGCACCTGGGTGACGGCCAGCAACCAGATGATCACCTCGAAGAAACCCAGAATAGGGCCAATATGACGGTAACCCTTCGATACAAAGATCAGCCGCATGGTGCCGATGCTCTGGTCCATGATGCGCGAAAGAAAGATCAGCAGGGGCAGCACGACCCAGGACCACCAGAATGATTCAAAGAATGCTGTTTCCATTTGCTTGGGTGGTATTAGCTCTCATAAAATGAATACTCATTGCGCAAGGTATAGTTGCGCGAAACATTGCGCTGGAAATTACGCACCAACACATGGCTTTCCAGCAACAGCCCATCGGCAGCATAGGTCCTTTCAATGCGGTTGACCAGCTCCCCGTTCATGTCATACTCTTCCTGGAAAACGATTTCGCCATGTTCATTGTATTCCATATGCAGGGTGTTTTTTTGCCGGCGGTTCTCATCCACGACTTTGGTGGGCCTCCCTTGTTCGTCGTGCTCGAAGACCACCCGTTCAACAGGCTCCTCATCCTGGTTATAGGTGGTAACGGCTTCCCTGACACCCGCCTCATCGTAGCGGTATACCTTACGGAACCAGGTTTCCTCCTCCGGTTTGTTCACCAACATCTCTTCCAGTTGCCCGTCATCCCGGTATTTATACACTGTTTCGGAAAGAATCTCTCCATCGGCATCCGTAACCGACTCGCGGATGATCCGGTCGCCATCAAACTCAAAACGCTCGGTCGTTTCGGGATCACCATCATCATCAAAACGATCTTTTTTCACCACCCTGTCCTGCTCGTCGTATGAATATTCAATACGATCGGCCGTGTCGTCAGCATAGTGAATAAATTCGCGGGCGATGCGGCCTTGTTCGTCAGCCTCAAAACTACGCTTCTCTAGCACATTGCCGTCCCCATCCAGCAGTTCTTCTGAGATTAAGAAGCCTTTGTCGTCATAGCCGTAACGCATGACCTGTTCAACCTGCCCATCGGGATTGTACTGGGTCTCTTCAGCCAGCTTGCCAAACATTGGCTCATAAATGCTTTGGGTGATCAGATACTCCTCGCTCTGAAGGGCATCATCCCCAGAAGATTTTAATACGAGGTTTTTTTGATATACAGATAAACTTTTTATTTTTTTGTCCATAGGTTTTTAAAAAGTTTGATTAACAAGCCTTCCGGCAATGCGGCAAAGTTACCGATTCCTTTAAAATATTTTTAATTTTACGCAGGAAACTAAACCATCACCATTAATCCAATGCATCATGAAAAAAAGTTTTTTATTTGTTATGAGTTTTTCACTAATTATGCTTTTGGCATCCTCATGCCAGCGCAAAACGCGGGTTGAATATCCCGAAACCATGACGGTCGATGTGGTCGACGACTACTTTGGTGTAGAAGTGGCCGATCCGTTCCGCTGGCTGGAAGACGACAACTCGCCCGAAACCAAGGCCTGGGTCGAAGTTCAGAATGCGGTCACCTTTAGTTATCTCGAGAAGATCCCTTTCCGCGAGAAAATTAACGAACGCCTGACCGAGATCTGGGATTATGAGCGTTTCAGCACGCCTTTCTGGAAGGGGAATTATTATTTCTTTTCGAAGAACGACGGGATGCAGAACCAAAGCGTGCTTTACGTTCGCGAAGGAATTGATGGCGAGCCCAGGGTATTGCTCGATCCCAACACCATGTCGGAAGATGGCACCATTGCCCTGACCTCTCTTAGCATCTCTGGTGATGCACAATACCTGGCCTACGGCATCTCAAAAGGCGGTTCGGACTGGAACGAGATCTTTGTACGCGATATTGCTACGGGCGAAGACCTGGATGACCATATCCAGTGGGTGAAATTCTCTGGCATCTCCTGGCAAGACGACGGCTTCTACTACAGTCGCTACGATGCCCCCAAAGCCGGCGACGAACTTAAGGCCGCCAACGAATTCCAGAAGGTGTTCTACCACAAGCTTGGAACACTGCAGGAAGAAGATCAACTGATTTATAACAGCCCTGACCACCCCAGACGTAATTATGGCGCTCGCACCACCGAAGACGAACGCTTCGTGATCCTTTCAGAATCGGAGAGCACCAGCGGAAATGCCATCTACGTGAAAGACAACACCCAGCCCAACAGTGCCTTTATAAAGGTCATCGAAGGCTTTGATTTCGAAAACGGGGTGGTCGACAATATTGGCGATAAACTTTTGGTGCTGACCAACCACAGTGCCCCCATGTATCGCCTGGTGCTGATCGATCCAAAAATGTCCGATCCCGCTGACTGGCAGGTAATCATTCCCGAAAGCGAACACCTGCTGCAAAGGGTCACCCTGGTCGATGGGAAGATCTTTGCCGTATATCTTGAAGACGTGAAGAGCAAGGTCTACATCCACGATATGGAAGGCCAGCGCATTGGCGAACTGGAACTCCCCACCGTGGGAAGCTTTGGCGGCTTCAGCGGCAAGAAGGACGAATCGACTGCCTTCTTCTCATTCAGCTCTTATACCTTCCCCTCCACCATTTACAAGTACGACGCCGCTGCCAATACTTACGAAGTCTATTTCCAGCCCGATATCGACTTCGACCCCGAGGCTTACGAAACCAAGCAGGTGTTCTACCCCAGCAAGGATGGCACGATGATTCCGATGTTCATCACCCACAAAAAGGGGCTTGAGCTCAATGGCAAGAACCCCACCCTGCTTTATGGCTACGGTGGCTTCAACGCCAGCATGACGCCCGGCTTCAGTGTGGCGCGCCTGATTCTCCTGGAGAACGGCGGGGTATATGCCGTGGCCAACCTTCGCGGGGGCGGCGAATATGGCGAGGCCTGGCACGAAGCCGGCACCAAGCTGAAAAAGCAAAACGTATTTGACGACTTCATCGCTGCTGCCGAATACCTGATCGCCGAGAATTATACTTCTTCCGAACGGCTTGCCATCCAGGGCGGCTCCAATGGAGGTTTGCTGGTAGGTGCCGTGGCCAACCAGCGTCCTGAGCTCTTTAAGGTGGCTTTCCCGGCCGTTGGCGTCATGGATATGCTGCGTTACCACAAATTCACCATTGGCTGGGCATGGGCCTCCGATTACGGCACCAGCGAGGATGAGGAACAATTCCACAACCTCTATAAATATTCGCCCCTCCACAGCATCCCCGAGGGCGTGCATTATCCCGCCACCCTGGTGACCACGGCCGATCACGACGATCGCGTTGTGCCCGCACACAGCTTTAAATATATCGCCGAGCTGCAACGCAAGCAGGCCGGCGATAACCCTGTGCTGATCCGTATCGAAACCCAGGCAGGACACGGCGCCGGGAAACCCGTGTCCAAGACCATAGAAGAACTGACCGACATCTATTCGTTTATGTTCTACAATATGGACGTAAAACCGAAGTATTAACCTAATGGCATATGAAAGAGAGCCGTTCCGGTCAGGTTTCCGGAACGGCTCTTTTTTTATGCCCTTATGGTAAGCTTGTTCCTATTGCAATCTGCCCCAATGCTTCCTGGTTGATGAACCACATCCTGTTGATTAATCTTTTCAAACCCTTAAATCATTCTTTTCCTGACCATTAGGTTGTAATATCGCAAAGTGAGACCTGCCACAGACCTACCAAGGTCGTGTGTACCAAAGCCTGGCACGACCCGGGCACGAGCATGATACGACCATGGTATCAGGATCCATGAATTTTTTAAAATTAAAAAACGTTTTTATTCGATAATTTATAATTTGAAGAAATATATTCTAAATGTATGTGAGAAAAATTTAAAATTATTAAACCATTTATTGCTATCAAAACTGGTTTGGAACGTTGTTCCAAGAACTATAAATGATATAAAAACCCGGTTAGGAAAAACCAAATAAGAAAAGCCCGGGTGGTGGGAAAAGAAAAAAGGCGGGGTGGTTTTGACCACCCCGCCTTTCCTGTTTAAAGCAATCAGGAATTACCTGACGATGGTCATTTCATTGATAAGATGTTTGGCGTTGCCATATTTCTCAATGACGAAGAGCACATAGCGGATGTCGACGCTGATGGTGCGCTGGGTTTTGGGTTCGAAGAGGATATCGCCACTCATGGCTTCCCAGTTGCCATCGAATGCCAGGCCGATAAGGTGGCCGTCGCCATTGATAACGGGGCTGCCCGAGTTCCCTCCGGTAATGTCGTTATCCGACAGGAAGTTGACATACATAACCCCATCTTCCCCGTAAGGGCCATAATCCTTATCCTGATAAAGCAGCTTAAGTTTAGCAGGGACAATGAACTCATGGTTGGTGGGGTCTTCCTTTTCCATCACCCCTTCCAGGGTGGTTTGGGGATAGTAATACACGGCGTCGGCCGGGTAATAGCCGCCTACGGTGCCATAGGTGAGGCGCATGGTGGAGTTGGCATCGGGATAGAAGAGCCCGTCGGGACTCATCTCGCGCAAACCTTTGATGTAAAGTCGTTCGGCGCGTGCCAGACGGCTGCTATATTCCTGAAGCCCGCTATTGGCTTGCTGGAAGTGCTGGCTGACCGACTGAGCAGCAAGAAACATCAGATCTTTCTTCAAGGTCTTTGCACTGGGCTTGTCGAGGAAAGCATTGAGTTTCTCCTGGCTGGCGAAGATACTTTTGCTGTAAACATCCGCGGCATAACGGTTGAAGTCGTTCTTGTATTTGCGTTCAATGGTCTGGAACACTTCGGGCAGGTTCTCGCGGGGAATGCGTTTGTAATATTCTTCGAACATGGCCGCCCAAAGTTTTTCTTCCACCCGGGCATTGTAATTGCGGAAGGTACGGTCAACGCCAGAGCGCAGCCTTGCGATCATGGCAGCAGTTTCTTCCTGCTTGTCTTTGGCTTCGAGCAGTTCGAGCAGGTTATTGAAGGCGCCTGCCAGGCTGAAGTTGGCGGGACCCGAGGCCATGGCTTCCATATAGATGTAATTCTGAGAGTTAAACTGGCGCATCCCCGAATAAATGGCTTCATATTCATTCATCAGGTCGCCGTATTCAGCCTTGCGGCTGGCATGGGCATTTACCCACTGCATAAACTGATTTTCCTGTTCGCGCTTGGTGTCGGCCACCTTCAGGCGTTTCAGGGCACGGTTCATTCCGATGAAGTTTTTCCAGTAATTGGCAATACCGGCCTGGCGTGAGGCATACATAATGCGGTTTTCGTCGTTCTGAGCCATGGCTTCCTCAATGATATCCAGTTTGCGGCGGCGGATGTCGATACGAACGGGATACATATTATCGAGGTTAAAGGCAATGCCATACGAGGTGAGATAACGGCTGGTGCTGCCGGGATATCCCAGGATCATGGCAAAGTCGCCTTCCTCAATGCCTTTGATTGACACGGGCAAGTGGTGACGGGGCTTGAGCGGGACATTGTCGGTACTGTAATCGGCGGGTTTGCCATCGGGGCCGCTGTACACCCTGAACAGGGTGAAGTCGCCGGTATGGCGTGGCCACATCCAGTTGTCGGTGTCACCACCATATTCGCCAATGCTTGATGGGGGTACACCCACCAGGCGAACATCAGTAAAGGTCTCGAATACGAACATAAAGAATTCGTTTCCGGCAAACATCGGGCGAAGGGTAGCCGTATAATGGGTTCCCTCAACGGCCGCTTTCTCCATTTCCTGGCTCTTGGAACGGATGGCCATATTGCGCTGGGCTTCGGTCATATCGTCGCGCAGCACTTCGTTGACCTGGGCCGTTACATCTTCCACACTGACCAGGAAGCGAGCCACCATTCCGGGGTTGGCCAGTTCATCTTCAAAACTGGCAGCCCAAAAACCGTCGCGAAGCAAGTCGTTACCCACCGAGCTGTGCGATTGGACACGGCCATAGCCACAATGGTGGTTGGTGAGCAACAAACCCTGGTCGGAAATGATCTCAGCAGTGCAGCCTCCAATGCTAACGATAGCATCTTTCAGGCTGGATTCGGTAAAACTGAAAAGCTGCTCCCGGCTCAGGTTAAAGCCCAGGGACTGCATTTCTTCAAAAAGAGCGTCGTCGAGCACGTATGGAAGCCACATGCCTTCGTCAGCCTTCAAAGCGGTGCCGGGAAAAACCACCGCAATCATCAAAATGATCAGTAATTTCTTGAACATGAATAAAAAGTTAATTGGTGAATGAAAATTATTATTAATTATGTTATTGGAAAACAGGTTTCTATGTAAATTCTTCTCCTTTTTTCAGGCGGATATCGTTGACAAAGCGGCGGATTTCCTGCTCCTTGTCTTTCTGGCAGATAAGCAGGGCATTGTCGGACTCGGCCACGATATAGTCATCCAGACCCTGCAGGACGACAAGTTTTTCATCGGGGATATTGACAATGGAACTGCTGACATCATAGAGGATGACGTTTTTTCCCATGACGGCGTTTTGTTGTCCATCCTTTGGCCTTACATCGTAAAGGGAACCCCAGGTGCCCAGGTCTGACCATCCGAAATCAGACACGAAGACATAGACGTTGTCGGCCTTTTCCATGACGGCATAGTCAATGGAAATACTTTTGCAGGCTGCATAGGCCACGCTCATATAGGAAATCTCATCGGGGGTATTGTATTTCCCTATGGCCTGACGGAAGACATAACTTATCTCAGGTTGGTATTTTTCAAAGGCCTCGATAATGGCATTGGCCGACCAGATGAATATGCCACTGTTCCAAAGGAAGTCACCGCTTTTCAGGAAAGATTCGGCCAGTTCGAGGGAAGGTTTTTCAGTAAAGGTCTTCACTTTTTTCAGGTACTGGGAGTCGGGTAATGGAGCACCGGGAACGTACTGTATATATCCGTATCCGGTGTCGGGCCTGCTGGGCGTGATGCCCAGGGTAAAGAGCCACTCGTGTTCAGTAGCGGCCTGCAGGGCTTGCCGGATGATGCGGGCAAACTCGTGCTCTTTCAGGATGATATGGTCGGAGGGCGCTACTACCAGGCGGGCCTTTTCATCGATTGAAAAGATCTTCCAGGCAGCATAGGCGATACAGGGGGCTGTGTTTTTGCGTGTAGGTTCGCAGATCACCCGGTCTTCCCTAATTTCGGGTATCTGTTCCCTGACCAGGTGCTGAAATTTAGCATTGGTAACCACAAAAATATTCTCTCGGGGCAGGATCTCCAGGAACCGCTCATAAGTCTGCTGGATCAGCGTCTTTCCTGTTCCCAGGATGTCGATAAACTGTTTGGGACGGTAGTTACGGCTCATGGGCCAGAACCGCTCACCGATACCTCCCGCCAGAATCACGGCATAATTATGATGGTCAAGTTGTTTCATTATGGTTTAGATTGTTATTTTCATAAAAGGTTTAAGCTACTTTTTCTTCCACGGGCGTCACCCGTGCCATGGGGTGGAACAGATAGGTTCGTTTGTTTCGCAGGCAGAGGCAACGGTATCGTTTGCGAAGCTGATCTTCCTTGCGAAACATACGGCCGTTGGCAGCAACAAACAGGCTGCGGTCAGGGACTTCCTCAAGAAACACCTGGTTTGATTCCGACAGAGGTTCCGGGTCGAACAGGCGAAGCTGGCGCTGCAGCTCGGGCGACCCCATGCCAGCGGCTTTCACATGGAAAGAATAATCGACCATGGCCTCTTCCAGGCTGGGGTGGAAATATCCCTTACGGATAAAGTCGCGCAACAAGTATCCAAAGGTATCCTTCCAGAGCTTTCCATGGGGGCTAACGGCTTTCCCGTGTTGCTCCCACACCAGCAGATGAGCCAACTCATGCAGAAAGACCATCAGGAAGGCATAGATGTTGAGGTTCCCATTCACGGTAATCTGATGGGGGCGTCCCTGGCGGGCGGGGCGGAAGTCACCAAGCTTACTCAGCCTGCTGCGTCGCACTTTCATATGGATGCCATGGGATTCGATCAGCCGGACGACCTCTTCGAGGGCCTGTACGGGCACAAAGCGGGCAAGGGTCTCTTTATACGCTGGCTGCATCTCCAGGGGCGGGTTCTTCACCAGTGGGTAATTCATAACTCCAGGTGGGGCAATCGCACTTTCGGCTTTTGCGCCCGAAAATACAGGAACTGAAAACCAGCAAACTGGCAAAGAAAATAACCAACACCAGGGAAAGATGGGGGTTAATACGCTTTGAGCCCATGATCTCTTTTTTTAATTGCGTTCAAAATTAATAAAATTAAAGGGCTGGCAAAAGCAGCCGGAGATTTTTATACAACAGGAACGCAAAATATAAGTAATTTAGCGTCTTCAGAAACCAAGTGCATGAAATTCTTCTACCATCTGGGCCGGTATCTGATACTCATGGGCCAGATCTTTAAAAAGCCCGAGAAGGCATCGATATACCGCAGGCAGATCATCCTCGAAATGGATAACCTGGGCTTGCAAAGCCTGGGTATTGTCGTGATCATCTCCATATTCATGGGGGCGGTGGTAACCATTCAAACAGCTTTCAACACCGACCATCCAATGCTGCCCCGTTATGCCATTGGTTTTGCGACCCGGCAGGCCATCATCCTGGAATTTGCCCCAACCATTATCAGCCTGATCCTGGCGGGCAAGGTGGGTTCGCGCATGGCCTCAGAGATAGGCACCATGCGCGTCACCGAGCAAATAGACGCCCTTGAGATCATGGGGGTGAATGCATCAGGATTCCTGATCCTGCCCAAGCTGGTGGCCGCAGTCATCATGAACCCCATCCTGATCATCCTGAGCATGTTCCTGGGGATCTTCGGGGGCTGGGCCGTATCCTTGCTTACGGATGTAATGCCTGTAAGCAACTACATCTATGGCATCCTGTATGAGTTTGCTCCTTACGATATTTTCTATGCCGTTATTAAAACCATTGTCTTTGCTATTCTTATTACCACGATTTCCGGGTATTATGGCTTTTACACCAAAGGGGGTGCTTTTGAAGTAGGTCAGTCGAGCACCAATGCAGTGGTTACCAGCAGCATCTTCATCATCCTGTTTAACCTGATTTTAACCCAATTATTACTGGTATGATCAAGGTAGAAAACATATCCAAGAGTTTTGAGGGGGTGCCTGTGCTCAAAGGGGTGTCTACAGAATTTGAGAAAGGCAAGACAAACCTGATCATCGGGCAAAGCGGTTCGGGCAAGACTGTGTTGATGAAATGTCTGGTTGGCCTGCTGGAAAGCGACAGCGGAAGAATTATGTTCGACAACCTCGACTTATGTAAGATGGATTTTGCCGAGCGGCGCATCATCCGGCAGCAACTGGGGATGCTGTTCCAGGGAGGGGCCTTGTTTGACTCTCTGACTGTTGAAGAGAATGTCATCTTCCCCTTGAATATGTTCAGCGAGATGAGCCTGGAGGAAAAGCTCGAACGTGCCAACTTTTGCCTGAAGCGGGTGAACCTGGAGAAGGTGAACCATCTGTACCCTGCGGAACTCAGCGGGGGGATGAAAAAAAGGGTAGCCATTGCAAGGGCCATTTCCAACAGCCCCAGCTTCCTGTTCTGCGACGAACCCAACTCGGGCTTAGACCCCCGCACTGCCATCGTGATCGACAACCTGATTAGTGAGATCACCCTGGAATTTAATATAACCACCGTGATCAATACCCATGATATGAATTCGGTAATGGAAATTGGTGATAAGGTGGCGTTTCTTTACAATGGCGAACTTTGGTGGGAAGGGACCCGATTTGAAATACTGAATACTGATAACAAGGAACTTAACGACTTTGTCTATGCATCAGAGTTGATGCGAACGTTGAAAAAATGAAAACATTAACTGCATCCACGATTCTATTAGCCCGGCTGATCAAAGAGAGTGCCCGGTTTGCATTGAATTCGATCATTGCCAACAAACTGCGGACCATACTCACCTTGCTGGGTATCACCATAGGGATCTTTTCCATCATCCTGGTGTTTTCGGTGCTCGATGGGCTGGAGCGCCAGGTAAGGAACAGCATCCAGTCGTTGGGAGACGATGTGGTATACATTCAGAAATGGCCCTGGACCTTTGAAGAAGATTATCCGTGGTGGCGTTTCATGAATCGTCCCGTTCCCCAAATCCGCGAGCTGGATGCGATTCAGACGCGTACCTTTACCGTTGACGCTGCTGCATTTCTTGCTTCAACAGGTACCACCATAGAATACCAGAACAACAGCATAGAGAATGTTGCACTGGTTGGAACCAGCCTCGACTACGACAAGGTCAGGCTGGTAGATATCAGCGAAGGGCGCTTTATTTCACCTACCGAGTTTGCTGCCGGGCGCAATGTAGTGGTCATTGGATCGCAAATTGCCGAAGCCATCTTCCCGGACCTTGACCCTATTGGAAAACAAGTGAAGTTTTATGGCAGGAATGCCGAAGTGGTAGGTGTCTTCAAAAAAGAGGGCACCGGGAGCTTCGGCGATAGCCACGACAACTGGGTGTTAACACCCATTGCTTACCTGAACCAGTTTGTTGACGTGAACACCGATCGTTATAACCCCCAGATCATGGCCAAAGCAAAACCCGGCTTTACCACAGGGGAAATGATCGATGACCTGACGGGCTTGATGCGGGCAATAAGGCGATTGAAACCTTTGGCAGAGGACAACTTCGCGCTCAATGAATCAAGTCTGCTTACCAAACAGACTGAAGGCATTTTTTCAGCCATTTCACTGGCCGGGTGGATCATTGGGGGATTCTCCATCCTTGTGGGTGGTTTTGGCATTGCAAACATCATGTTTGTATCGGTCAGGGAACGCACCAGCATCATTGGTATCCAGAAGGCACTGGGTGCCAAGAAATATTTTATCCTGCTTCAGTTTCTTTTTGAGGCCATTGTGCTAAGCCTGATCGGAGGGGCGGTGGGGCTGCTGATCGCCTTTGGGGCTACCGCTGCCATTTCCGGCCTGGCCAATATGGATTTTAACCTCACCCTGGGAAACATTTTGCTGGGGCTGAATGTTTCTGCTATTATAGGGCTGGTGTCGGGATTTGTCCCCGCCTGGACCGCCTCACGCCTCGACCCGGTGGAAGCCATCAGGAGCACGGGTTAAGGAGAGGTGAGAGGTGAGAGATGAGAGGTGAGTGATGAACGGATTTTCTTTTCAGCGAGGGTTTCTTTTGTCAAATCATCCGGTCATTAGGCCTGGATGTTGAATGCATAAACAACGAATTAAAAACATAAAAATGTCAAATAAGAAAGTTTTACTTGTAATTCTGGATGGCTGGGGTCAGGGTGACCACAGCCAGGCCGATATAATATCAAAGGCGAACGTTCCATTTACCCGTCACCTGACGGAGACGGTGCCCCATACCCTGATCCGCACTTCAGGAGAAGATGTGGGTTTGCCCGAAGGGCAGATGGGCAATTCGGAGGTGGGCCACCTTAACATTGGTGCCGGCCGTGTGGTCTACCAGGAACTGGTGAAAATCAGCAAAGCTATCCGCGAGCGTACCTTCCACAAAGAGCCCGTCATCAACGAAGCTTTTGATTATGCCATGGCCAATGGGAAGAAAATCCACCTGGTGGGTCTGGTTTCCAATGGCGGGGTGCATTCTGCCATGGATCACCTCTATGGGTTCTGCGATGTGGCGAAAGAGAAGGGTTTCAAGGAGATGTATATCCACGCCCTGACCGATGGCCGCGATACGGATCCCCGCAGTGGCCTGGGGTTTGTGGAAGAACTGGACGAATACCTGGAAAAAACAGCCGGGAAAGTGGCCTCGGTGAGTGGACGCTACTATGGGATGGACCGCGACAAACGATGGGAGCGCATCAAACTGGCTTACGATATGCTGGTCGATGGCAAGGGTGAATATTACAACAGTGCTGCTGAAGCCATCCAGTCGTCGTATGACGAAGGCGTTACCGATGAATTCATCAAGCCCAGGGTAATTACCGGGCCCGATGGCAAACCATTGGCAACCCTTGCTGAAGGTGACGTGGTCATTTGCTTCAATTTCCGTACGGATCGCTTGCGCGAGATTACCACAGTGCTCACCCAGAAGGATATGCCTGAATTTGGAATGAAGACCATGCCCTTGCATTACATCACGATGACACAATACGATGAGTCGTTTAAAGGGGTCAGGATAATTTACGAAAAGGAAGAATTGAAAAACACCCTGGGCGAGGTGCTGTCCGACAGCGGAAAGCAGCAACTGCGCATTGCTGAGACCGAGAAGTATCCCCACGTGACATTCTTCTTCAATGGGGGCCGTGAAGAGAATTTCCCGGGCGAAGAACGCATCATGGTGCCTTCGCCAAAGGTGGCCACTTACGATTTGCAGCCCTCCATGAGCGCCCCTGAAGTGAAGGATAAAGTGGTGGAAGCCATCCGTCGCAATGTCTTCGACTTCATTTGCCTGAATTATGCCAATGCCGATATGGTGGGGCATACCGGTGTAAGGGAAGCCATCACCGAAGCAGTGGAAACCGTGGACCGTTGCCTGAAGGAAACCGTGGAAGCCGCGCGCGAAAAAGGTTATTCCATTATCATTACCGCCGATCACGGCAATGCTGATTTTGCCATCAACGCCGATGGCTCACCCAATACGGCCCATACCACCAACCCCGTTCCCTGCTGGCTTGTCAGCGATGACTACAAGCAAATCCAGCCCGGACGACTCTCCGATCTGGCGCCTACTGTACTCAAAATGCTGGGTATTTCCATTCCGAAAGAAATGGGTGGAAAAGTGCTGGTGGAATAAACACCGGGATTGTTTTTTTGCCTCTCAAACAAAAGCAGGCAGTAAATCCGCATTGGAATTACAGCCTGCTTTTTATTTTTTTTATCAGGATCAGCTTGCCAGACGACCAGACTTCTCCCATTCTCTTCGTTCACTTCATTCTCTACCTTCTCACAACTTCGCTCAGGCCGAGTCCCTCAGCTTTAAGGTTGCGGCGAAAATTTTGGTCTGGAATTCACCCGCCAGGTCGGGATGCTCCAGGCGGTTAATCAGCATCTGCACAGCCTCCCGGCCCATGGCATAGCCTTTCTGTTCGACGGTGGTCAGTTTGGGGCGGGCAATGAGGGCAATGGGATCGTCGCCAAAACCTGCCACCGAAATCTGTTCGGGGATTTGGTAACCATTCTCCTGCAAGAGTTGCATGACTGCGATGGCGGAAAAGTCGTTTACGGCAAAGACACCATCGATCTTAGGAGCCAGCCGAAGAATCTGTTCCTTGACCGCATGAACCTGGGCAGGGGTATCACATTGAAGGATCAGCAAGGGATCAACAGGGATATTATGGTCGGAAAGGGCCTCAGTATAGCCCTGCAATCTTTTGCGGCCAATGGCCAGGTGTTGGGGTGCTGCCAGGTGAAGGATCCTGCGGTGTCCATTGCGGATGAGGTGGGTGGTGATTAAATGTGCCCCCTGGAAGTCATCGGTTACCACCCGGTCGGTCTCAATTTGTTTGCACACCCGGTCGAAAAAGACCATAGGAATGCCCTGAGCCACCGTGTCCTCAAAGTGGTCGTATTGAAACGTATTCTTGCTCATCGACACCAGGAGGCCATCTACCCGGTGGTCGAGCAAGGCCTGGAGGTTTATCCGCTCGCGTTCAAACTCTTCATTCGACTGGCAGATCATCAGGCGGTATCCTTTGCCGTAAGCCACATCTTCAATGCCGCTGATGATGGAGGAAAAGAAATGGTGGACGATTTCGGGAATGATAATCCCCAGGGTATAGGACCGTTGCTGTTTCAAGCCGAGGGCCAGGGCATTGGGCCGGTAATTTACGCTGCGGGCAAATTCCTGCACCCGGCGACGGGTCTCCTCGCTGATATCGGGATGGTCTTTCAGGGCCCTGGAAACGGTAGAGGCGGAAACCCCCAAAGCCCTGGCGATATCGTTGATGGATGTGATGTTTGGTTTCATGAAAGGGAGAGGCAGAGCCGTTTTCAGGTAATTATTGAAACAAAGATATGCATCTGGTTGTGTAATGCAAACGTTTCCGCAATCGATTGCGAAAAATAATTATGCAAATTGTTGAGCCTCAACCAAAAAAACATGTTAATTCTATCTGAATTTTTTATCTTTGTTCACAAACTTCCAATAAACTAACGCAAATCTGTTTGAAGTATGACAAAATTTTTAAGACTGTTCGTGCCGGTGCTGATCGCGCTATTCAGTGCGCTAAGCACTTTCGGTCAAACGGGCACCATAAGAGGCGTTGTAAGGGATCGTCAGACCCAAGAAACGCTGCCTGGTGCTAACGTTGTTATCCAGGGAACCACCACTGGAGCGATCACTGACCTGGATGGTCAATACACCATCACGGTTGGAGCAGGCCAGTACACAGTGGTTGCCAGCTACATAGGCTTTGAACCTGTCACCCGCGAGGTGACGGTGGTAGCAGGCCAAACTGTAACCCTGAACTTTGAAATGGGTTTGGATGTAGAAACCCTTTCAGAATTTGTGATCATTGGTTATGGGGTACAACGCCGTGAGGATGCCACCGGTGCGGTCTCGGTCGTTGACACCCGCGACTTCAACAAGGGGAAGATCACTTCGCCTTCGGAGTTGCTTGCCGGCAAGATCCCCGGTGTACAGATCACCATGCCAGGCGGTGCGCCTGGTGAAGGCGCCCAGATCCGTGTCAGGGGAGGTTCTTCCCTGTCAGCCAGCAATGACCCCCTGATCGTGATCGATGGGGTTCCCATTGAAAACGCAGGCGTACCTGGCTTGCGCAACCCCCTGGCTACCATCAACCCGGATGACATTGAGTCGTTCACCGTCCTCAAGGATGCTTCTGCCACCGCCATCTACGGTTCGAGGGCTTCCAACGGGGTTATCCTCATCACCACCAAAAAAGGTAAAGAAGGCGCTCCCCTTACCTTATCCTACAATGGGACTTTCTCCCTCTCGATGAACACCAAGGTTGCCGACTTCCTGAGCGCTGAAGAATTCCGCAACCAAGTCAATACGTTTTATGCTGATCGTCCAAACGTTTTAAGCCTGATGGGGGATGCCTCCACCGACTGGCCCAGCCTGATCTACCAGGATGCCTTTGCCCACGACCATAACATTACCGCTTCAGGATCATACAAGACCCTGCCTTACCGGGTAACCATTGGTTATAACGCACAGGACGGGGTCATCAAGACCGACAACCTCCAGCGTATATCCGGGGCCGTTAACCTTTCTCCCAGCTTGCTGGATGATCACCTGAAAATCAACTTCAACGCCCGTGGCGTTTACCTTACCAACTTCTTCGCCGAGCAAGGCGTTATTGGCGCTGCCAATCAATTCGACCCCACACAGCCAGTCAGGGTAGATGGAAGTCCTTTCGGTGGGTTCTTTGCCTGGCAGGAAGGCGGGATCCCAAAACCGGTGGCTACCACCAACCCGGTGGCTAACCTGGAACTCAGGGAAAACACTTCTACAGTGAATCGCGTCCTGACCAATTTCCAGGCAGACTATAAATTTCATTTCCTTCCTGACCTCAGGGCTAACCTCAACGTGGCCTATGATTACTCTACGTCCGAGGGAACAGACTTCACCCCCGATTATGCTGCCTGGAGTTATGTGTCGGGCGGCTACCAGGGAGAATACTGGCAGGATCGGTCCAACCAGTTGTTTGACTTTTACCTGAACTATGTAAAAGACATTGAGGGCATCAGCAGCCGCGTGGATGCTACCGCCGGTTATTCCTACCAGCGTTTCTGGAACAATGGTTCCAACTTTGGCACCAACATCCCCAATAACCTGGCCTTCCAAAATGGTCACAACACCGACAGCCTAAGGGTGATCGTTCCCGACATTCCCTATGAGTCAGAACAAGTGTTGCTGTCATTCTTCGGTCGCTTGAATTACTCGTTGCTGAACCGTTACCTGGTGACTTTCACCATGCGTAACGACCGTTCCAGCAGGTTCTCGCCCGAAACCCGTTCAGGCTGGTTCCCCTCAGTGGCCCTAGCCTGGAAAGTCCTGGAAGAGCCTTTCATGGCGAACGTCAACTTTTTGTCAGAACTGAAATTCCGTGCGGGCTACGGAATCACGGGTCAGGAAAACCTTGGACAGGGTGATTATCCTTACCTTGCCCGTTATACGTCCAGTGTCCAGGGCGCTTTCTACCAGTTTGGAGCACCAGGTAACTTCGTACCCACATGGCGTGCGGAAGGTTATGACCGCAACCTGAAATGGGAAGAGACCACGACTTACAATGCGGGGCTTGATTATGCCTTTGAAGGTCACCGCTACTATGGATCCATCGATGTATATTTCCGTGAAACCCGCGACCTGATCAACGAAATCAATGTACCTGCCGGCACCAACCTGACTAACCGTATCCTGACCAACATCGGAAACATGGAGAACCGCGGGGTTGAATTCAGTATCTTTACCCGGCCTGTGGTTAGCCGCGACATCAACTGGTTACTTGGGCTGAACGCTACCTGGAACGAAACCAAGATCACCAAACTTACTGCTGTTGACAATCCCGAGTTCCTGGGTGTTCAGGTCGGCGGCATCGCAGGGGGTGTGGGTAATAATGTTCAGGTCCACACCGTTGGATACGCACCCTATTCCTTCTTCGTCTGGGAACAGGTATATGACCAGGATGGTAACCCCATTGAAGGGGTTTACGTCGACCGCGACGAGGACGGCGAAATCACCGAAGATGACCTTTACCGTTACAAGCGGGCCGCACCCACCTATTACCTGGGTATCACTTCTGACTTCCAGTACCAAAACTGGAGCCTGGCATTCGCCGGCCGCGCCAACATTGGCAACTTCATTTACAACAACATCAGCTCGGATAACGGCTGGCTGAATAAGATCTACCGTGCAGAAGGTCCTTATCTCAGTAACATTCACCGTGATGCTTTTACTGTTGGTTTTAACAACGCACAGTATCTTTCGGACTATTACGTTCAGGATGGTTCATTTTTCAAAATGGACCACATTACCCTCAGCTATCTTTTCGAGAAACTCTTTGATAGCAAAACCAATCTGAGCGTATCGGGTATTGTCCAGAATCCCTTTATGATCACGAAGTATGAAGGACTTGATCCGGAGCTTGGAAACGGTATTGACAACAATATCTATCCGCGTCCCAGGATTTTTGTACTGAGCGTTAACCTTCAGTTTTAGCAATCCTTAAAGAACAAAAAATTATGAAAAAGACAACAATTCTTTTCTCCATACTGGCAGGATTCCTGTTCATCTTTTCCTCCTGTCTGAAGGACCTCGATACGGTTCCCCTGGATGACCGGGAGATTACCGCTGCCGATGTTTTCAACGAGCCGGGCGCCTACCAGCAGATCCTGGCCAAGCTTTATGCTGGTCTGGCCGTTTCAGGACAGGAAGGCCCTGCTGGCAACGCCGACATTTCGGGTATTGACGAGGGTTTTGGTCAGTATCTCCGCGGTTTCTGGTACCACCAGGTGCTCTCGACCGATGAAGCAGTCATTGGCTGGGACGACCAAACCATTAAAGACTTCGTTTACCAGTCGTGGACTTCTACCGACGTCTTTGTTGCTGCCTTCTATTACAGGGTGTTTTACCAAATCGCAGCAGCTAATGAATACATCCGTGAGACCACTGATGCCAAACTGGACGAGCGTGGGGTGACAGGAGCCCTTCGTGCCGAAGTGGAAGCTTACCGTGCAGAAGCCCGCTTCCTGCGTGCCCTGAGCTACTGGCATGCCCTCGACGTATTTGGCAATGTGCCTTTTGTGACCGAAGAAGATGCCGTTGGCGCCTTCCTGCCCGAGCAGATCATGCGTCCCGACCTCTACAGCTATATTGAAAGCGAACTGCTGGAGATCATCCCTCTGATGGCAGAACCACGTTCTGACAATTACTACGGCCGTGCCGACCGCGCCGCCGCCTGGATGCTCCTTGCCAAACTCTACCTGAACGCTGAAGTATATATTGGCCAGCCCAAATATACCGAGTGTATCACCTATTGCAAGGAGATCATTAACGCTGGTTATACCCTTGAGCCCGAATTCCAGTATCTGTTCAATGCCGACAACTTCCTGAGCACCAACGAGATTATCTTCCGGGTGCCTTACCATGGCATTAACACCCGCACTTACGGTGGCACCACCTTTATCATCAAAGCCGGTACCGGTGGTGCCATGGTTCCGCTGGAATATGGTATTGATGGAGGCTGGGGTGGTACGCGGACTACCCAGCAAATAGTGAATCTTTACAATGCCAACGATCCCCGTCGCCTGTTCTTCAGTGATGGGCAGACCCTCGAGATCGAGAACCTGGGTGATTTCACCAATGGTTATGCCACCACCAAGTTTAATAACCTGAAGCGTGATGGTACTGCAGGTACGAGCCTTGAATTCGTTGACACAGACTTTCCGATGTTCCGCCTGGGTGATGTATACCTGATGTATGCCGAAGCTTTGCTGCGCGGGGGTACCGGTGGTGACCTGGGAACTGCCATCGGGTATATCAACGATCTGCGCGAAAGAGCCTGGGGTAATTCCAATGGCAACATCAGCGAGATCAACCTGAACTTCATTCTCGATGAACGCGCCCGAGAACTGTTCTGGGAAGGCCATCGCCGCACTGACCTGATCCGCTTCGGGAAATTTGCCGGAGCCACCGGTTATGTATGGGCGTGGAAAGGCAATTCCAAGGATGGTTTGGATGTGGATGCCAAATACAACATCTTCCCCATCCCTGCAGCCGATATCAACGCCAACCCCAACCTGGAACAGAACCAAGGTTATTAAAATTAAAAACAACTAGCATATGAAAAGAATAGCAATCATTCTCACGCTCATATTCGGAGTGTTCCTGTTTCACTCCTGCGAGGAAGAAGAGCTTATGACCATGGATCTATCCAAGACCGTAAGCCCGCAGATTACCTCTCCCACAACCGGGGCGAGCCTGGTGCTCACCCAGGAGACAGCTGGGGATGTGATCAGCATCACCTGGTCAGCAGCTAATTACGAGGCCGACTTCGTTGCCGATGCAAACTACATTCTCCAGATGGATGTGGCCGGCAACAACTTTGCCAACCCACGCGACTTGATCGACACCGATGGACTCGCTTACGAGACGACCCAGGGCGCAGTGAACAGTCGTATCCTCGGGATGGAATTTGCCCCCAATACGGAAGTCACCCTCGAGTATCGGGTTTTTTCGTACCTGACCCGCCAGTCGGAAGCCACCTATGCCTTCTCAGACCCCATCTCCATTACCTTCACCACTTACGAAGCGGTGATTCCCGGGGCCAAGCCCATCTATATGCTTGGTAGTGGCACAGAAGCCGGCTGGGATAATACAGCTGCTCTTGAGATGTATTACATTGAGGAGGGTGTATTTTCACTGGTAGCCCATCTGCACGAAGATGGCGATATGGTGAAGTTCATTTCCGTGCTGGGTCAATGGGCACCGCAATGGGGCGCAGTTCCGGGCGGCACTTCCACCGAAGGCGAACTGATCCTCAGGCCAACTGAAGACGATCCCGACCCAAACCCCATCATGATCACCGATCTTGAAATTGGCGATTACCGGGTGACTGCCGACACAGCTAACCTGACTTACAGCATCGTGAAGGTGACCGAAGAACTCTATCTGCTGGGTAGTGCCACTGAAGCCGGCTGGGACAATACAGGTGCCCTTGCCATGACCAAGGACGCCCCGGGGATGTTTAGCATCACCACCACACTGACGGCAGGCGAAGACATGTTCTTCAAGTTTATTGAGGTCCTCGGACAGTGGGCGCCACAGTATGGCACCAACGTTGAGGGAACCGCTGAAGGAGGACAACTGGTGTTCCGTGAAACCGAAAGCGTTCCCGACCCGCCTGCCATCCCGGCCCCCGATGTTACCGGAACCTATAAGATTGAAGTGAACCTGAGCAACCTGACCTATACGGTTACGGCGCAGTAACCCCTTCAGATCATTCCGCCGGTGCATTCCGGCAAAAGGAAGCTGTCTCTTTTCCAGGGACAGCTTCTTTTTTTAACCTTGTCAACCATTCGATTTCTTAAAGATTTGCCTTTACCAAAACCCTTGCCGGAAAGGACCAGGTTCGGAGTTTAACCGGTGTTTAGACGGTGTTTATACGGTTTAAACCGTATAAACACCGTCTAAACCCTGAACCAGGTATGGATTAGCATGGCCCTTTCCCCCCCTTTGTTTGGAAACCAAATCCAATAGGGAAAGGGGCTAAAAGGGAAATGGGGGTTGATTTTGTTTTGATTTCCTGAATAGGAAACAGCGCCTGCTATCGCTTTCGCCCCCGGTTAATTCATCTTCAGGCATCCCCCTGGCGTTTTGGCCAATCCGGAAGCAAAAAGCGCAAAAAAAAATCTGATTTTAAGTATATTGTGGCTTGGTATTTGTGGGATTTAATTTATCATGCTGTAACCAAAAACCAGCCATCATGAATCATGAAAAGACCCCCAAGCTATTCTTGCTGTTAGCCGTGCTGTTTGTCTTTACCGGCTGTATGACAAACTATCCCTTCACCAGCGACCCATACAGGATTAAGGAATTCCCGACGCCCCGCCACAACCGTGAGGTCAAAATCTATTTCCCGGGCGAGAAGCTTCCCGACAAGCCCTATATCAAGACCCATACCTTTGAAGCTAGGCATTATCCCGGTGCACCTATCACCGTGCAGGTCGGGCAGATCAGGGAACAGGCAAGGGCCGCAGGAGTGGATGCAGTGATCATTATGTCGCACCGCGATCAGGCTGAATTGACCCGTTACGGGCACCTGATGATGGTGAACACCCTGACCGCCCTGGGCATCAAGTTTAAGGAAAACGTGGACTACCTCCATATGTATCGTTCCATTGACCAGCT
>JAZBOS010000140.1 GCA_036351255.1 Bacteroides sp. | reverse complement strand
TCGGTGGGCTATGCCACCGTTTATCCCATGGCGCTGGTGCTGATGATCATATTCTCGCAGGTGCTGAGTATGATCTGATGGATTTAAAATCCGATTATTCTTGTTCTGCCTTTTTGCGTGTGATGGCAATCACATTCTCGTGTCCATACAACTCCCGGGCTTTCTCGCCCCTGAAAACATTCATGCTTTCAATCTCCTCCACTTTTATTATTTCATTGAGATCTTCCACTTCAGCATCTATCTTTTCTCCATCAATAAATATTACAATTTCTCCTGTTCCTATCCTTTCACGCAGCATGTCGGCCCCGGGGGTGTCTTCTTTTTTTTCTCCACCATTCAGGACAAAGCGAATGGGCATATTATACTGCACTCTAACGTTCTGTCCACGCTGACGACCCGGCGTCCATGTTGGCATATTTTTCACAACACGCACTGCTTCTTCGTCGCAGCCACCTCCAATGCCTCTCAATACTTTGACCCCGGTAATGTTTCCATCTTCTTCAACAACAAAAGTAACAAATACTGTTCCCTGGATACCATCATCCCGGGCTTCTTCGGGGTAGCGAAGATTTTCCACCATATACTGCACTCGGGCTTCCTCACCACCAGGGAAACGGGGCTGGTCCTCTACAACGGTGAAGATCACATCGGCTTCTGGCTCTGCCCTTCTTGGTGGCGGAGGTGGGCTGGGGGGTTGTGGAGCGGATTCAGGAAGTTGACCAACAACGGTTAGATTAACCACTTCAGGCTCGCTTGGTATGAGTGGCGGCTGAGTTGCCTGTATTGTGGCCGATTGCAATAACAATAGCATTGCAAAAAGACCTGTTGAGAACGTAAGACTCAAAATGGCCTTCATTACTGGATTTTTTGTTTGTTTGTTCATCATCATGATTCGTTTTTTTAAAGGTGAAAAGTTAAAGGGATTGGTAATGGGTAGGCTATGACCGGTAAAGGAAAAGCTAAGCAACAGTTGCTGATAGCCTGCCTTATCTGTGTGCTGGTTGAGGACAAAGCGGTCGGCTTCGTATTCGTGCTGCATCTTGATCTCGCGGCGTAAATACCAGATAACAGGATGGAACCAGAAAAAGATACTGAGCAGCTCGAGGAAGATCAGATCGAGTGAATGCAGGTTTTTAGCGTGGGCCTGCTCGTGGAGCAAGACCTGATCGAGCGCTGGGTCAAAAAGCAATCGTTCGGGAACAAACACCAGGCTGAAGAAACTGAATGGGGCCTTATCCCCTTTCATGGGAATAACCATTAACTGGCGAATCCTTTTCGCTTTAACCATTCGGCCTTGAATGGCAAGGTAAAGCACGCTGCCGGCAAAACGAATCATTAAAAAACCGCTAACCAGCAGGGTAATGACCATGAAAAATGATTCGGAGAACAAAAAGTCGCGAATCTTCATCTGTGATTGCTCAAGTCCCTCGGAGGCAAAAACCACGACTTCGGGAAGGGTCAGGACACCATTAGCTTCAGGGATATTAAATGCAAGAGTCCGGACAAGGAATCCAAACCCAGCTAACAGGGAAAGAAGTAAGCCGCCTAAAAGAAATACCCTTGAAAAACCCGGATTATTCTGAGGCCTGACAAGAAAATGATATACCAGCCCCAAAAGAATAAAATATGCGGAGGTCCAGAAAAGAAAAGTGAATAAAGTGTTCATGATCTTGATATTTAGTTATTTACCCTGAAGATGCAATAATTCACGTAATTCTCTAACCCGCTGCCGGGCATAGGCGCGCTGCTCCTCTAAATCATCACCTGCGCTGTCAATAAACATCTGGTAATGTTGCATTGCAGGTTGCTTGTCCTGATAAAACAGGTCAAAGTTCCGGGCGAGATAATAGATTAGCTCGGGGCTATCCTTAAAAAACCGGCCATATTGCAACCATCGAACGGATTCCTGATATTGCTGGTTTTCCTGAAGCGAAATGGCAAGTTGCAAAAGAAAGGGGTTGAAGTTGGGCGAAAGGGTCATTTTTACAGCAGTTTCATAATACCCTAAGGCTTCACTGATATTTCCCCTGGCTTCAGTCACCTTACCCTTATAAAAGAAAATATCTTCGCTGGTGAATTCCCTGTCTAAAAGGTAGTCAAGCCAGAATTCAGATTTATCGAGATCAACCAGATCGAAATAAGCAAATGCCTTTAATCTCACAACCGTTGGAATGGTATCACCCTGTGCGGTTAAGAAAGAACCATGCGCAATGACATCCATCATTTTTTTCTGGCGGTAACAAACGCTTACCATTTGCCTTCGGAAAAGTAAGTTCCCGGGAAAAAGTTCAATTCCGTTGCTTAACAAGCTAAAGGCATTTTCCAGCATTTCGAGTTTCATCAAAATGTCAGCCAGCTCAGCAATGGAGGTTTGGTTTAAGGTGTCGAGGCGATAGGCTGTAAGCATATAGTTCATTGCGGCGGGATAATTCTCTTCGGAATAAAAAATGCGGGCAACGCGCTGAAGGTATACCGGGTTTTCAGGGAAGTATTGACTCAGTTTTAGCAAATATCCCAGGGCTTCCGTATGGTTTCTTTGCTGTTGTGCAATCGTAGCCAGCATTTGGGTTACCCGGCGCCCTAAAATACTATCATTTTCAAGTGGAAGAAGAAACTCACGGGCTTCTGTGTTTGTGCCTGAATGAAAAAGGGCCCTACCCTTGTAAAAGGCAAACTCTGAAGAAAGCTGCGAACCTTCAAAAACTGAATCAAGCAAATGGATAATTGAATGATGGTCTTCAAGGTCGTGAAACTCCCTGATCTGAGATCTAAAAACAACGCGATCCTGTCCAATCACCTGGACGGAAAGCATTAAGATCAGACTGAAATTTAGCAATGCCCTCATTTGTTTTATGTATTAACTGTCCGAGTTATTTTTATTTGGCAAATTCTAAAAACTGCTCAACCCTCATTTCTCATCTATTATCTCTAATCACTCATTTCTCATTTCTCGCCGCTCACCTCTCATCCCTCCTGCTTTCTGATCTCCTCATCGATGATGCGCTTGAGTTCTTCCAGTTCAGATACTGTCAGGCCCTTTTCCTGCGAAAAGAAACTTACCATCTGCCGCAAAGAGTTGCTGAAATATTTCCTCAGGATACCTTTCATCATGACCCGGGTATAGGTCTTCTTTTCCACTGCAGGGTAATATTCGTGAGTTTTCCCATAAGCCTTGTGCTTTACGAATCCTTTTTGCTCAAGGATGCGAACAATGGTGGATACCGTCGTAATGGCAGGACGGGGCTCACGGAACTTGTCGCGGATATCCCTAACAAAGCCTGATTTGATCTCCCATAGGATTTGCATCACTTGTTCTTCTGCTTTCGTTAATTCTTTCATTTCTCTCTGTTTTATTATCTTCAAATATCAGGCCAAATGTAACTATTTTTTTAGTTTTTTAACTAATTCTTTAGTTTTTTATTTTTTCACCCTTATTTACTTAAGGATTAATCATCAAAAAGCGGTCCAAATAAAACAATTTTGATATTTTTGTAATCTCTATGAAAAAAACTCTCCAGTTTAATTAATCCTTTCAGAATTTTTAATGCATTATCATCATATTTTATTCATTAATTTCTACCCAATGAAGCGTTTTTACCCTGTTTTGTTTTTATTCATTAACCTGATCTTGGCGCAGTCCTTATGGGCACAGCCCATGATTACCCCTTCACTGCAGGAAACCATCAGCGAGAAATCCGCTGAGGAATTCATCTCCGTCAACATCAGGCTTACTGCGCAATATGATGAGGCCTTGCTGCTTGAAAACAGCCGCCAGCAAAGAAACCTTTCCGACAGGAGAGCCTATGTGGTGAATACCTTGAAGGCATTTGCCCTTCAGGAGCAAGCAGGGCTTATTTCCCTGCTCCGTGAGCTGGAAGCCCAGGGGAAGGTGAAGGATATTATGCCCTTATGGATAGGCAACCTGGTAAACTGCCAGATGCTACCTGAGGTGATTGACGTTCTGGCCCTCAGAAAAGATTTGGCCCGTTTGGATTACAACAAGATGCAGCAGGTGCTGGATACAGAAATTTTGGAAGAACCCATTCCCGAGATCAAATCCGACCAGTTAAAGAGTGGTAAGTCTATTGTTTGGAGCGTGGATTTGATCAATGCCCCGGAAGTTTGGGCTGAAGGCTACACAGGTGAGGAAGTAATCGTAGCGGTAATCGACAGCGGGGTGAATTACAACCACTTAGACCTGGCCGGGCATATGTGGGCCAGTATTGCATACCCTTACCATGGTTATAACTTCCTGAACAACAGTAACAATCCCATGGATGACAACGGACACGGCACCCACTGCGCCGGTACCGTTGCAGGCAATGGCACTGCAGGCACCCAGACTGGCGTAGCCCCTTCGGCCACCATTATGGCACTCAAGGTGCTTGATGCAGGCGGTAGTGGCACAGAAGCCGGGGTATGGGCTGCCATCCAGTTCTCAGCTGAGCACGGCGCAAGGGTGATGAGCCTTTCATTGGGCTGGAAACACGCCTGGGGCCCTGACCGCAGCATGTGGCGCACCACCATGAACAATGCTCTGGCAGCAGGCGTCATTGCTTCGGTAGCAGCAGGAAATGAGGGCGAATCCTATTCCGACACCCCTCCCAGCCAGGTAAGGACACCCGGGGACATTCCCCCACCCTGGACCCACCCCAATCAGACCGCAACCGGTGGTAATTCCGCAGTGGTTTCTGTGGGTTCAACCACCAATACGGATGCCATCTCGAGCTTCTCCAGCCGCGGGCCGGTAACCTGGCAGAACATCGCTCCTTTCAATGATTACCTATACAACCCCGGCACTGGCCTTATTCGCCCGGATGTAGTGGCCCCCGGTTCCAGCATTACCTCCCTGACCTATAATAACAACTCAGGTTACACCAATAAGAGCGGTACTTCCATGGCTACCCCTGCAGTAGCAGGCCTGATGGCGCTGATGATCTCCAAGAACCCGGGCATCACCCCTGAACAGATCAGCGAGATCCTTGAGACCACGGCACTTCCTTTTTCACTGGGAAAAAGCAACACCTTTGGAAGCGGAAGAATCGATGCCTTTGCCGCAGTGGAAGAAACCCCCTATATGGGAATCCGTTACGTTTCACACGAGATCAATGAAAACGAGGGTAACGATAACAGTCTCGTAAATCCCGGTGAAAACATCTCTCTTACCCTTGTCATGGAGAATCCAACGGAAGAGGATATTTCCGGTGTGCAAGCACGCCTGTTGCTGACATCTGATTATGCAGGGCTTATTGACAGCGTTGCTGTTTTTGGTGATTTCCAGGCCGGCGAAGTGAAGACCCTCGAAAATGTATTTTCTTTCCAGACTTCCGAGGATATGCCAGGAAAACATGAGCTTTCTTTTATTATTGAAGCCTTTGTGGATGAAGAAGAAACCATCTGGAGGAGCCGTTTTTATGAAACCGGATATGCTCCCCGGCTTGAGGTCACACAGTTGAAAATCATTGATACCGAAGACGGCAACGGCAATGGCCGTTTGGATCCCGGCGAGTCTGCCATCATCCAGTTTAAGGTTGAAAACACTGGACAAATCCCATCCGAAAGCCTGATCCTTACCCTTGTTCCTGACGATCCCCTGATCGTGATCAATGAGCAGGAAATTTCCGCGACCTCGATTGCACAGGATGGGTTTTTCCTGGCCAATTTTGGGGTGAGCGCTCACGGATCTATCCCTCCGGGAACTACCTCTTCGGTCAACTTTGACCTTTCTTCCGGACCATATGCCATCAACAAGGATTACTACCTGAAGGTGGGCCTGATCATCGAAGACTGGGAAAGCGCTGACTTTGATCAGTTTGAATGGGAGGAAACAGGAAATACAGCATGGCAGATCGTTTCCGATGAAGTTTTTGAAGGTGAATTTTCTGCCAAAAGCGGTACCATCAGCCATAGTTCTTCTACAGGATTATCCCTGACCATCGATGTGGTGGCCAATGATACCATTTCCTTTTACCGCAAGGTCTCCTCAGAAAACTCCTACGACTGGCTTGAATTCTTTATGGATGGCGTGCGCCTCGATCGCTGGTCAGGCAACCAGGACTGGGAGAAATTCTCCTATGCTGTTGTTGAAGGAGTCCACACCTTCCAGTGGGTTTATGTAAAGGATTATTCCGTATCCTCAGGAGCGGATGCAGCCTGGATAGACAACATTGAAATGCCTGCCACGATCCATACCGTTGCCTTTGCAGGCTTCGACAGCGAGCAATGCGGATCAGAGCCCTTCCTGCTCGAAGGCTTTGCCAGCCAGTATGAAGAGGTGTTGTGGATTACCAGCGGCGACGGTACGTTTGAAGACCCCGCCATGGTGGAGACCACCTATACTCCCGGGACCCAGGATATCATGGCAGGACAGGTGACCCTTACCCTCCAGGCGCTGAGAGGCGATGAGGTGAAGGCAGAGCATTCGATGGTGCTTTCCCTCATGCCCTCCCCTGAAGTGGACCTTGGAGAAGACTTCACCCTTTGCGTGAATCATCTAGACCTGCTTAATGCCGGCACTGGATACAGCAGTTATCTCTGGTCAAATGGCGAAACCAAACCCCATCTCTGGGTTACCAATGAAGAATTTGGTCCGGAAACCACCATTTGGGTTGAGGTGACCAATGCCTATGGATGCACCACACGCGACACCGTGGTGGTGACCTTCGATGCCTGCCTCGATGCTGACTTGCCGGAAAGCACTGAAGATGGGCTGGTGATCTATCCCAACCCTGCCAGCAGCAAAGTGAACGTTTCTTTCTTCAACCCTGACGCCACCCCTGCTTTCATCCGCATCATTGACCAGCGCGGTCAGGTGGTGCGCAGCGAAAACGTTCAGGAAACCGGAAGCCTCACCCGAGAAATGGACCTCAGCGGAATCAAAGCCGGCCTTTACTACCTGATGGTGGAAACCAAAAACAACAGGCTGGTAAGCCCCCTGAGCATCTACTAAAAGAATGATAAAAAAATATTGAAGCCGCATCAGCATATGCTTTTGCGGCTTCTTTTTGCTATTTTTGTTAAAAATATGCCAGTATGAGAACCAGAATGACATACGATAAGAAGGAAATCCAAGACATCATCGATAAGTGTGATACCTGTTTTATTGGAATGGTCGATCCGGAAGGCAAGCCCTATGTCCTGCCCATGAATTTCGGTTATGAGGATGGGGTCATATACCTCCACTCAGCCAAAACAGGCCGGAAGATCGACATAATGAAAGATAACCCTGAGGTCTGCATTGCCTTCAGCACTGACCATAATATTTTCTTTCGCAACGAGACTGTGGCCTGCAGCTACGGGATGGATTACCGCAGTGTGCTGGCCTATGGCAAGGTGGTTTTCGTGGATGATTATGAGGAGAAGGCCCGCATCCTGAATGTCATTATGCGCAAGTACACTGGCAAGGACTTCTCTTATAATGCACCCGCCGTTAACAACGTGGAGATCTATAAGGTGGAACCCGAAAAGATTGAAGGCAAGGTATCCGGATCTTAGCCATCAGGCCAGGCTGCCTTTTTTTCGTATTGGAAATAAACGATTGACCCATTTCCAGAGCAGCCAAACAAACATCCCGATCAGCACACCCAGCAGGGCACCAAAGATCACATCGCCAGGGTAATGCACCCCCAGGTATATGCGGCTGTAGGCATTCAACCCTGAATAGGTGAACATCAGGGGAACCATCCAGCGGAGTTTATCCCCCAGTAAATAGCTCATAAAGGTGGCCAGGGCAAAGGTGTTGGTCGCGTGTGAAGAAACAAAACTAAACTTTCCGCCACATCTGCCCCTGACGATGTGCACCAGCCCCTCAAGGTCCGGCTCATGACAAGGCCGCAGACGCATAAAAGTGTTTTTCATCAATACCGACAGTTGATCACTCAGGGTAACCAATACCACCACCATCAGCAAAACCACAAAACCATTCCAGCGATACCGCCTGAAGACCAGGAAAAGCAATAAGACATACAATGGAATCCAGGCCCACTTTTCACTAATATAAAACATCACCTGGTCGAAGAAGCCATTGTGAAGGTCGTTCAAAAACAGGAAAATTTCCTTATCCAGTTCCAGCAAAAAATCCATATAATGTTCTTTTGGCTATTGACTATTAGCTATTGGCCTCACCTCTCATCTCTCACTTCTCATCTCCCACTTCTCATCTCTCTTCCTCATTCATCATCTGCCACAGCTTATCCTTCAGTTTCATGATGCCCATCTGGGTATGTGAGGAGATCATCACCCAGGGCACTTTGGGAATTTTCTTCTCCAGTGAAGCCAGGCCTTCTTCATCCAGCAGGTCGCATTTGCTGATTGCCAGCAGACGTTTCTTATCCAGGAGTTCGGGGTTATACAGCCCCAGTTCGTTGAGCAGGATGTCGTATTCCTTTCCAATGTCCTCGTTATCGGCCGGGATCATAAACAGCAGCACGGAGTTGCGTTCGATATGCCTGAGGAAGCGGTGACCCAGTCCGCGGCCCTCGTGGGCCCCCTCGATGATGCCGGGTATATCGGCCATCACAAACGACTGCATGTCGCGATAGGCCACCATCCCCAGGTTGGGGACCAAAGTAGTGAAGGGATAATCGGCGATCTCAGGCTTTGCTGCCGATACTACTGAAAGCAGCGTAGATTTCCCGGCATTGGGGAAGCCTACCAGCCCTACATCAGCCAGCACCTTCAGTTCAAAGATCACCCACAGCTCCTGCCCTGGCTCACCGGGTTGCGCGAAGCGGGGCGTCTGAAAGGTGCTCGATTTAAAATGGGTATTACCCAGTCCACCGCGTCCACCGGGGAGCAGCACTATGGTCTGTCCATCCTCCATCACCTCTGCCAGCACCTCGCCTGTCTCGGCATCCTTGGCCACGGAACCCAAGGGCACTTCAATGATCACATCCTTCCCTGCGGCCCCGCTGCGCTGCTGCTTCCCGCCCGCCTGGCCTGCTTCGGCGTGTACGTGTTTGGTGTAGCGCAAATGCAAGAGGGTCCACAACTGGCTGTTGCCTTTCACGATTACGTTTCCTCCGCGCCCTCCGTCGCCCCCGTCGGGACCACCCTTGGGCACAAACTTTTCGCGGCGCAAATGGGCAGAGCCTGCTCCTCCCTTTCCTGAGGTGCAGAAAATCTTGACGTAATCAATAAAATTTGAATTCATCCTTTTATCTCCCGGCCCGCACGAAAAGCCCTGGCTGGTGCAAGCATTTAATTGATCTCAGGAAGGATCACTTTTGTTGACAGATAAGTATCAATGGCCCTGGTGATCCGTTCAAACACGACCGCAACAGGTGACATTCCATTTACGACAGCGATTTTGCCCTGTTTCTTGTAATAATCAATCAGGGGAAGGGTCTGGTTCTTGTACACTTCAATGCGATGCCTGATGATGTGAGCCTGATCGTCACTCCTGCCTGAATCCTGCGCACGGCCCATCATCCGGTTGAAGAGCTCTTCCTCCTCTACCTCTACCGAAAGCACCAGGTCAACAGGGATCCCCTTATTATTCAGCATCTGGTCAAGCATCTCCGCCTGTACCAGTGTACGCGGAAAGCCGTCAAAAATCATCCCGGGTGCATCCAGGTGTTCAGAGGCTTTCTCATACAACTCGCGCATGATGATCTCATCCGGCACTAGCAGGCCCTTGTCAATGAACTTCCTGACCTCCTGGCCCAGCGGGGAGTTCTTTGCCATTTCCTCACGCAGCAAATCACCGGTGGACAAATGCACCAACCCATACTTTTCCACAATCTTTGCCGACTGGGTACCCTTACCTGAACCCGGAGGTCCAAAAATCACGATATTCAGCATAGCTTTGAATTTTTCCTATAGAGGATGTTAATGGTTTATTCAACAATCTTATAGATATCCTTCAGGTTGCGCCCAAAGCCATCGTAGTCAAGGCCATAACCCACAATGAAATCGTTTGGGATCTCCATTCCCACATAATCAGGAAGGATATCCGTCCGCAGGGCTGCCGGCTTCAGCAAGAGGGTGGCTATCTTAATGGAACGCGGATTGTATTGACTGAGGTCTTTCACCAAATGCGCTACGGTGATCCCACTGTCGATGATGTCCTCCAGGATTACCAGGTCGCGGCCCTTAATGTCCTCCGTAAGCCCAATGACGGTCTTTACTTCTTCAGTGGTGGCGGTACCCTTATAGGATGAGAGCTTGATGAAACTGATCTCGGCAGGGCCTTCATATACCTTAAACAAATCGGCCGCAAAGATAAACGAGCCATTGAGCACGCATAGAAACAAGGGGGAAGCATCCTTAAAATCGGCCTGCATCTGCCGGCCAATCTTCAATACGGCTTCCTGTATCTTTTCGTGACCAATAAAAGGCGCAAAGGTTTTATCGAGGATTCGGATCGTATTCATAAAAAGGGTAAAAGTCTGTAACAAGCGTGAGATTATGCAAAAATAAGGGAAAGCCCTTGCCTAAGGTCAAAAAACAATGGAAAAGTATCAACAAATTGTGAATTAATGAAATATTTTATTGCTTTTTTATCCTGAGCCAAGCACTCCCCCCTGCAATTACGACCAGCAAGACAGGAAAGATTTATTAATTTTGAAAAAAGGCAATTTATGGAAAACGGCAATAAACCCTTTTCCCTGATCAGGGATGAACTGACCGGCATTAAAAAAAGCTTAGCTGAATCCAATTACAGGGATTTAAAAAACCTGCTGATAGATCACCAAAGGGAGCTGAGGGCCATGGATCTGGAACGCGATCAGCGAAATGAGCTCAGGCTACTGATTGATCAGTGCTTTGAGAAGATCAACGCTTTACGCGAAAGCGAGCAGAAAGCCTTTGAGGAAACCTCAGAGCAAAACCGCGAGAAGCTAAGCCCCCTGGTTGAGAAAGCCCTGTTCGAAGCCCGCTATAATGATGATACCCGTGAGGCCTGGGACTTTTGCATCTCCGTACAGCACGAGTTCAGGGGCATCAGGCTGCAAAAGGAGATCCGCGAAATGCTGTACCAGCAATTGCAGGAAGCCTTCGACATGCTGAAGGAAAGGCGTTCGCAGGAGCAGGGCATCCTTGAGAAAAAGTCGCTTTCAGCCCAAAGAGAACTGCTGCCCGAAGTGGAGAAGCTGGTCAGTGAGGCAGAAACGACTGGCGATATGGATGCCCTCTGGAGCAAACTCATTGCCCTGCAGCAGGAGATCAGGGAGCAGGAGCTGACTTATGAGGCCCGCAAAGGCTTGCTCGATAAGATACAGCAGGCCTTCGACACCCTGAAACCCCGCCGCGAAGAAAGGCAAACCACACTGGAAGAGGAAAGCCTGACCAATGCCCTGAGCCTGGAAGAAATGATTGCCGAGGGTGAAGGGATAGCCGCTGAAGCGGAGGATTTCAGGATGGCTTTCGACCGCCTGAAGCAGATACAGCAGGCCTTCCGCGAGCTCAGCCTGCCCCGCGAAGAACGCGAAGGCCTCTACCAGCGCCTGCAGCAGGCCTTCGACATACTGAAAGGCCGTCAGGAGGCCTGGTTCAACGAGCGCGACAGGGAAACCACTGATAACTACAAAAGGCTGAAGCCCCTGGTGATCAACGCCATGGAACGTGCCCGCACCTCCAACGAGTTCAAGAAAACCCGTGAAATGCTCAAGAACGTACAGGCCGAATTCAAGGGCATCCGAATGAAGGCCGAGCGCCGTGAAGAACTGTACAGCCAGTTACAGAAGGCCTTCGACATCCTCAACCACCGCCACGACGAATACCTGGCCACCAAAAAGGATAAGATGGAACTGAGGGTCGACTACCAGCTCTCGGACGTGGAACTGCGCCTGGAAGACCTTGAAAAAGAGATTGAAAAGGACCTGCAGCAAATTGAAGAACTGTCGGAAACAGGCGATAACCCCCTGTTTAAAGGCGGGGAGGCAGACCCCTCTGATGACATCCACAACCAGGTAGAGGTGCTGAAAGCCCCCCTGGCCCGCAAGCAGGAATTGCTGGAGGAACTGCTGCAGGAGAAAGAAGCCCTGCTGCAGAAAAAGGATAAATGGGCGGGCCTGGGCCAGGAAGGAGAAGAGGAATGAAACGGATCGGACTCCTCTCCGACACCCACGGCTTTGTGCACCCTGAGCTGCCCCGCATCTTTGAACCATGCGACGAGATCTGGCACGCGGGCGACTTCGGCAACCTGCAGGTGGCAGAAACCCTAAGCCAGATCAAGCCCCTGCGTGGCGTCTATGGCAACATCGACGGGCAGGACATCCGCATCACCTATCCCAAGGTCCTGCGCTTTCAATGCGAGGAAGTGGACGTGCTGATGACCCACATCGGCGGATACCCCGGCCACTACAGCCCCGATGTGCGCCCGGTCCTGCAGGTCAATCCCCCAAAACTCTTCGTCTGCGGCCATTCCCATATCCTCAGGGTGATGTTCGACAAGCGCTTCGACATGCTCACCATCAACCCCGGCGCCGCCGGCAAAAGCGGATTCCATAAGGCCATTACGGTCATAAGGTTTTCCATTGAAGGGAAGGATATTAAGGATATGGAGGTGGTGGAATTCCAGAGGTGAGAGATGAGAGGTGAGTGATCTTTGATACGTAATGAGTGGTGAGAAACTTATTAATGGATTGCATGGATGAGAAGATTTTAGGATGAGCATATTAGCAGATTGAACTCTAAGCCCCTAACCATCAACCATTTGTGTTTTACCTGTCTTCTTTAGGTATTGTGAAACAGCTATAACACTAAGCGACCAAAAGAAGTCACAAAACCCACTAAGGAAAAAATTTTACTACATCCGGCAATGATTCTAATTTCGGCCAGTTAAACCTGCCCTATGTTCCTGGCCATACTGGAAAGAGGCATATCGAGATAAAGCCTCGCTATTGGTATGATTCCGAGGCCATTAGCAAATCACTTTCACAAAAAATATGGCCCCTTCAACAAGCAGGTGATCCCTGCAGGGTATCCATTGAACAAACCATGTCCCTCCAATCCTTCCCAAGGGAAATATAACCTATAGGAGTTCTTTTTCCGAAGCCTTTCTGAACCGATTCTGAGTCGTACTTTAGACGTACTTCAAACGTACTTCAGACGTACTTTAGACGTACTTCAGACGTACGCTATACGTTTAAAGTACGTTTTAACTAGGTGTAATCTCCGTGTTCGATTCGTTTTAAACAGGACTCTGATATGCAACAAAAGCAGCCCGGGAGGAATTGGCGTTGGTTGGGGGGAGGCATTTTTCTATCGCTATGACACCTCTGAGAGGTGTTTTCTGAATGGAAGGTTCAGGAAGGCATTGTGTTTAAATCTCCACCCCGTGGGGGTGGTATAGCGATAGAAACTATTAGCACCATCCCCCCAATGCACCGCAGCGGTGTGCCACAAAAACTAAGGCGAGGAATTGGAATCCCAGTTGAAGCGACAACAAAATCTAACCCTCCCGTTGTTCCAGTTTTGGGCCTGGATTTCAATCCCGTATTTGATTTTACTTACATTTTGTAACATACAAATTGTAAATAATTTGAGCAGAAGCAAGTGAGTTTATTGGGAAATGCTTCCCAGCCGGTCAATTTTTCCGCTTTCGAGGTATTTGAAGCGTGCTATGTTACGGATCTTGCGGGGGAGTTCGTGGGCTTCAAGCAATGCTTTCAGTTGATCCATTAACGCACTGGTATCCTTTTCTTTAAAATTGCCTTCAAGATAGAGCACGAGGCTCTGTCCGGCCTCCGGATGGGGCTCTGCAGCCAGGAAAAAGGGGCTGCTGAGCACTTGGCCGATCTTCTGTTCGATGAGGGCGGGATGGAGCTTGTGGCCGGCACTGATGATCACGTCGTCGATGCGCCCCAGAATACGGAACCGCTTCCCATCGAGTTCGGCCAGGTCGTTGGTGATGACCTTTTCTGGGGCTAAAGCGGGGGCATCGATCACCAGGCATCCACGCCCATCGAGTGACATTTTGGCCCCTTCCATCGGGCTGAACCATTCATTGCGCAGAGGTCCGTTGATGGGGCGCAGGGCCACGTGGCTCAGGGTTTCGGTCATCGCATAGGTATGCCAGCAGCGGGTGTTGACCCCCTGCAGTTGCGCTTCCAGGCTGGGTGGCAGGGGTCCTCCCCCTATGATGAGCGAGCTGATCAGGCTGAATTTATGCGGATTGTGCTGGAGTATGCTGGCCACCTGAAGGGGAACCATGGCGGTGAAATGGATGGACTGATCGAGCTCTTTTACCGGATTGGCTTCCACATTGGTGGTGTTCAGGTCAAGGCCCAGCAGCATCGCCCTGACGATCATCATTTTGCCTGCAATGAAATCGGGCGAGAGGCAGAGCAGGGCTTTCATCCCGGGTTTCAGGCCAAAGAAATCGCCGGTCATCCGTGCGCTGGCGATCATTCTGGCCTTTTCAATGCTGATCAGCTTAGGCGGGCCTGTGCTGCCGCTGGTTTTCAGTGTTATTTGGGTATTTTCATCGAGCCATTCCCTCAGAAAACCCCTGAGCTTTTCCAAAAGGGGATCGTGGAAAGGGGTCTCCTGCCCTGCCAGTTCCCTGAGGGCTGGAGCATTGTAATGCCTGCCGTTCAGCGTAAGCGATTTTGGCAGCGGCTCAGTCATGGTCAAGCACTTTGAGGTCCCAGCCCAACTGAGGGTGATGAAAGAGTTGTCCCTTCTCAATGACCAGTGGCGAAGGGATGTTGTTGGTATAGAGCTGTCCGGTGCCCAGGCCCTGTGGCATATTGGTGGTGTTCTGGTAAGTCCACTGGGCAATGGCATTGAGCCCGATGTTGGACTCGAGGGCTGAGGTCACCCACCAGCCGATGTTCAACTCATCAGCCAGTGCGGCCCATTCGGCGGTAGCCTTGAGTCCGCCCAGCAGGCTGGGCTTCAGGATGATATACTGCGGGCGGATGGTCTCCAGGAGGCGCCTGCGGATCTCGGGATCGCTGATTCCGATCAGTTCCTCATCGAGGGCAATGGGCAGGGGACTGGAGGCGCAAAGGCTGGCCATGGTTTCCGTTAGTCCCTGTTGAATGGGCTGCTCAATGGAATGCAACAGAAACTCAGAGAGGCGGTTGAGCTTTTCACGGGCTTCGCCGGGCGAAAAGGCACCGTTGGCATCCACGCGGATCTCGATGGTCTCCGGGCCATATTCCCTGCGGATCATTTTCAGCAGGGCCAGCTCTTCACCGAAATCGATGGCACCGATTTTGATCTTGATGCAGGAAAATCCGGCATCGAGCTTTTCGCGGATCTGCTGTTTCATAAAATCCGGCTCGCCCATCCAGATCAGGCCGTTGATGGGGATGCCCTTTTTGCCTGCGGTGAAGTCGTCCCTGAATAAGACCCTGTTCCCGCCAAGGGCAAGGTCGTTGACAGCAATCTCCAGGGCAAAGCGGATGGCAGGGAACAAAGCCCCTCGCTTGGCTAACCATTGGGGATATTCATTGATATTCTTGCAAAGGGTCTGAAGTTCCTTTTCAATGGTTTCTGGACCCTCGGGGCTTAAGCCGGGAATGATGCTGCATTCGCCTATGCCCCTGGGGCCGTTATCCTCGTCGTGCTGCACGATCAGGTACCAGGAGGGCTTGGTCCTCAGCACCCCCCTTGACGTGCCTGCAGGCCGCTTAAAAACCAGTGGACGGGGAATGAATGAAGCCCTGAGCATCATTTGAGGTTTAGTAACACGCCGTAGAAAATTGTCATCAGCAAGGTCTTGATGGCCAGTTTGCGAAGGAAAGGATCGAGCATGGCGCCCCCGAATGACTGCCGGATACGGACCAGGTCGACCACAAAGAGGGGAAGCAGGATGAGAAAGAGAAACACCCGGCTGTCGGCACCCGAGAGCAGGGTATAAAGGATCAGCAGCACAAAGGGCAGCAGGATCAGCACGCAGTGGTAGAGAAAGGCCCCTGAGAGCCCAAGTTTCACCACCAGGGTGTTTTTCCCTTTTTGCCGGTCATTGACGATGTCGCGCATGTTGTTGAGGTTGAGCACCCCCGTGCTGAGCAGTCCCATGGCCGATGCCGGCAACAGGATCAGGGGGTCCCAGGCTTTGGTGGACAAAAACCAGGTGCCCCCTACGCCAATGATGCCAAAGAACAGGAACACGAAGAAATCGCCCAGTCCCATATAGCCGTAAGGGTTCCTGCCAATGGTATATTTAATGGCGGCGGTGATGGCTGCCAGGCCGAGAACCAAAAACAGCAGGGTTGTTTTCACGGGCAGGCTGGCCGCCCAGAATATCAATAAAAGGCCACTTACCAGGGAAAGGAAAACCAATAGCAGCACGGCCTGCTTCATCGCCTTAGGGCTTATCTCGCCAGTTTGCACCGTGCGTTTGGGCCCCACGCGGTGTTCGTTGTCAATGCCCGAGGAGGAGTCGCCATAGTCGTTGGCGAGGTTGGAAAGGATCTGCAGAAGCAGGGTAGTCAGTGCAGCCATCAGGGCTGCGCGCAGGTTAAACCTGGGGTGGGTGGCCGCCACCAATCCGCCCATGGCAATACTTGCCAATGCCAGGGGCAGGGTGCGCAGCCGGGCTGCTTTAATCCAGGAATGAATGCTGGCCATAACAGGCTTTATGGGAATTTGGGATATTTATGAAAATCGGGATCGCGTTTTTCGAGGAAAGCGTGCTTGCCTTCCTGGGCTTCCTCGGTGAGGTAATACAGCAGGGTGGCATTGCCCGCAAACTCCTGGAGGCCCACTTGCCCATCGAGTTCGGCATTGAGACCCAGCTTGATCATCCGTAGGGCCATGGGGCTGCGCTTATGCATGATCTGGCACCATTCAACGGTGGTGTCTTCAAGCTTTTCGAAGGGGACCACCTTGTTGACGAGGCCCATCTCCAGGGCCTCCTTCGCCGAATAAAACTGGTTGAGGAACCAGATCTCGCGGGCTTTCTTTTGTCCCACGATGCTGGCCAGGTAGCTGCTGCCCAAGCCTGCATCAAAGCTTCCCACCTTGGGCCCCACCTGCCCGAAGCGGGCGTTGTCGGAGGCAATGGTCAGGTCGCAGATCACGTGGAGCACATGCCCGCCCCCGACAGCCCAGCCATTCACCATCGCGACGACGGGTTTGGGCATGGAACGGATGCGGCGCTGCACGTCGAGTACATTCAGGCGAGGAATGCCTTCCTCGTCGATATAGCCGCCGTGGCCCTTCACCTGCTGGTCGCCACCGCTGCAAAAGGCCTTGTCGCCTTCACCGGTCAGGATAATGGTGTAGATGTCCTGGCGTTCGCGGCAGATATCGAGGGCGTCGGCCATTTCAAAGGTAGTGGTCGGCCGGAAGGCGTTGTGCACTTCAGGGCGGTTGATGGTGATCTTAGCGATGTGCTCGAACAGCTCAAAGCGGATGTCCTTGTATTTTTTTATCGGGGTCCAGGTGCGTTTTGATTCCATTTTTCTTGTTTTTTTTACAAAGATAAATACAGGAAAGCGCTTTTTGTTTTCCAAAAGTAAAAATAATAGCCGGAAAAAATGCGGATTGCTTCAATGAATTGGAAGCAGGAATTCAGGCGCCTGCCAGGTGGCGGAAATATTTCCGCAACGTAGCGGCGCTTTCTTTCGCCGGGCTTTTGACCTCGAGGATGGAGGCTTTGCTGACCGGGCGGAAAAATGCAGGGAGTTCACGGGTAAGGCCTTCCTCATCAAAAGCGTGGAAATAGTCGAGTCCAAAGGCTTTGGCAATGTATTCGGCGGAGGTATCGTGGCTTGCTTCAAAGAAATCCTCAAGCAGTCCGGTTTGGCTGGGCCCTTCGAGGTAGCGGAAAATGCCCCCTCCCCCGTTGTTGATCACGATGATCTTCAGTGTGGCAGGCAGATGCTTGTTCCACAGGGCGTTGGAATCGTAGAAGAACCCCAGATCGCCTGTGATTATCAGGGTGGGTTTGCCGGAAATAAAGGCGGCGCCGGCGGCCGTAGAGATGCTGCCATCAATGCCGCTCACCCCACGGTTGGAGTCAAAGCGGAAAGGATGCTTGTATTCAAAAAGCTGGGCATAGCGCACGGGGGTGCTGTTGGCCAGGTGGATATCGTAATTAGCGGGGGTGGCTTCCACGATCTTTTGGAAGATGCTGAGGTCGGTATAAGGGCAGGATTGCAGAAAGGCATTGTGTGCTTTCCGGGCCTTTTCTGAGAGCTGCAGCCAATTTTCAGCGTATACCCCCTCCCCTTTGGGCAGCATCGGGAGCCACTGCCTGAGGAAGGCCCGGGGCGTCATGGGGATGCTGCGGCTCAGGTGCTGATAAGTATCCATCGAACGGTCGGCCTGGTCAATATGCCAGTGATGTTTCACCGAGGCTTTCCTCAACCAGGATTTGATCCTTTTGGAGACCACTGCCCCCCCGAAGGTGATCAGCAGATCGGGCCCATACTGCTGGTTTTCAGCGGGCATGGCTGCCAGGCAACGATCTATCCAGGCGATGAAGCGGGAATCGTAGAGATTGGAGGTAGCCTCGGTGAGGATGGCAACAGCGGGGTTTTTTGCCAGCTCCTGAAGCAGTCCTGTCAGCGCTTCGTCGGGAGGTTGCTGCCCTATGATCAATAGTTTTCTTTTGCTTGATTTCCACTCCTGCAGCAAATCATTTTTAGCCCGTTCGGTTAATACCGGTTCCGTTTCAGCAATGGCAAAGTCCTTGGGTTCAGGAACCTGGGAAATAGTCACACCATACAGGGGTTCAGAAAAAGGCAGGTTGATGTGCACAGGTCCTGGAACGGGGTCGGTGCAGGCATTCAGGGCCTCGGAGGCCAGCCGGTTGGCATACCACAGATCATCGGGTGTTTTGATGCTTTGCGGGAACTGAATGCTTTTTCGGATAAAATTGGCAAAGACATTCTGCTGGCGGATAGTTTGGCCGTCGCCCTGGTCAATGTATTCAACCGGACGGTCAGCAGTCAGCACTAGCAGGGGGATGCGCTGGTAATAGGCTTCTGCAATGGCTGGCGCAAAGTTGAGGGGGGCAGTGCCCGAGGTACAGGCGATGGCCACAGGTTTCTTAAGCTGCTGAGCCATTCCCAGGGCAAAAAAGGCGGCACTGCGTTCGTCCACGATGGCCTTGCACTCGAAGCCGCGGCGCTTGCAGAAGGCATCAATGATGGGCGCATTGCGTGAGCCCGGTGAAATGACCAGGTGGCTGATGCCACGCCTGTGCATCAGTTCAGCTAAATGCTCCAATCCCATCCTGTCGTGCAGCATAATCTTTTCAGTTAAGTTTCCGGATGACCGAAAGCAAGGTCTCAGCCTTTAATTCGGTTTCCTGCCATTCGCGTTCGATATCAGACTCGGCCAGCAATCCGCCTCCCACAAAAATAAATGCATTTTTGTCAATAATCTGCATGCATCTTAAATTGACGAACAAGCGGGTTGTGGTCTTGTTCGAAACAGGCCCCAGAAAACCGGAATAATAGCTGCGGTCGTGAGTTTCCACCCTGAGGATTTCCTGGCGGGCTTGCTCAAGGGGCAGGCCGCAAACAGCAGGGGTGGGATGCAGTGAAAAGGCCAGTTTAAGAACCGGAAATCCCATTGGTAATTTAAAACGAAAGCGTTTCAGGAGGTGCACCACGGGTCCGGCCACCCGGGTTTCAAGCTCTGCTTCAATAAAATCGTTTATATCACTGGCAATGAGTTTATCACGAATGAATTGTGTGACCAGAAATTGTTCTTCTTTTTCCTTTTTTTGCCATTCCAGATCGTGGGATCCGCCCTTTTTGGCAGGCAAGGTAGCCGCCAGCGACATCGTTTGTCCCTGACCCTTTTCCACCTCCAGCAAAACCTCCGGTGTAGCCCCTGCCCAGCATCTTCCTTTGCCATCGTTAAACAAATAAACGAAAGCGCCGGGATATTCGATACACAAAGCCTTAAAAAAATCCCCGGGCTGAAACCCCTCAGGTAAATTCTGACGGATTACCCGCGAAAGCACCACCTTTTGCAGGGAGCCTTCCCTGAGGGCGCTAACCATATGGTTAGCCTGACGCGTATATTCTTGGAAATCAATGATTGGATGGATCCGGGTGGCGCTGGAAGGCACCCCAGCGTGTTCAGCAAAAACAAGGTCTGAAAATTCAGGATTCCATCCTTCCAGGAATTGATAATCCTTGTAAAGAAGGAAGGGATTGTCGGGAGAATAAGTAAAAGGGGCAATGATAAAGCCGTCAAGGTCCGCAATATCTTCCTGATTAGTCATTTCAGTGAACTTCCCTCCTGTAAGACATACAGGCTCAGAGAGGTTGGGCAGGCGGTAACAAACAAAAGCCTGGCTCTTCTCCTGCAGGACATTTATCAGGGCTGGCAGTTCCATAGCAAAGTTGTTAGGACCTATTCGATGCTTCTTTTGATGATAAAGTTGGTGAGCCGGCAGCTGGAGATGAGCTGATCCTGTTCGTCAAAAATATCAATATTCCACAAATGGGTATTCCTGCCCTTGTGGATGATGGTGGCCTTGCCAAAGACCCAGTTGCCGGTGCCGGCGCGAAGGTGATTGGCGCTGAGGTGAGATCCGCGCACGTCAAATTGTTCACTGTCGACAAGGAAAACAGAACCCAAACCGCCAATGGTCTCTGCCAGTGCCAGGCTGCTGCCGCCGTGCAGGATGCCTGCGGGCTGCAGGGTCCGGTGGTCGACCGGCATGCGGGCATAAACATAGCCTTCCCTGATCTCAAGGTATTCCATCCCAAGATGCCCCATCAGGGTGTCACGGTTCAGGGCATTGATCTCTTCAAGTGTTGATTTGGGTTTGATCATAATTGAAAAGTTTTGATCTTCAAAATATTGCCGTCCCGAACAATTCAAAGTCTGTGGCAGAATTGATCTTTACGTTTACAAAATGGCCAATCCGGATTCCGGGAGTTTTCTCTACAAGCACTTCGTTGTCCACTTCGGGCGAGTCGAATTCGGTACGTCCGATAAAATAATCGCCCTCTGCCCTATCGATAAGGACCTTGAAGGTCTTTCCGATCTTTTCTTCATTGAGGGCGCCCGAGATTTCTGCCTGAAGTTCCATCAGTTGGTCGGCACGGTGCTGTTTTTCCTTCTCTGGCACCGGGTCGCTCAATGCATAACCGGTGGTGCCTTCTTCGGGCGAATAGGTGAACACGCCAAGGCGTTCAAAGCGTGCCAGCT